>CAMJJZ010000018.1 GCA_946406275.1 uncultured Bacteroidales bacterium
TGATCTTCATGGTGTTTGCGGCGTCCTTCTTTGGCGCGTTTGAGATAACGCTTCCCGCAAGTTGGACCACCAAGGCCGATGAAAAGAGCGGCAAGGGCGGCCTTCTGGGCATATTTTTCCTTGCCCTCACGCTGGTTCTTGTGAGCTTCAGCTGCACCGGCCCCATCGTGGGAACCGTCCTCATCAAGAGCACACAGGGAGAATTCTGGACGCCCATGGTCACAATGCTGGCCTTCAGCATTGCGTTTGCCCTGCCGTTTGCGCTACTGGCCCTGTTCCCGTCCATCCTTACCAAGCTCCCAAAGAGCGGAGGCTGGCTTAACAGCGTGAAAGTGGTGCTTGGCTTCGTGGAAATTGCCCTCGGCCTCAAGTTCCTTTCCGTGGCAGACCAAACCTACCACTGGCACATCCTTGACAGGGAGGTTTACCTTGCCATCTGGATAGTGGTATTCACCCTCCTCGGCCTGTACCTCCTTGGCAAGATCCGATTCAAGCACGACTCCCCTCTGGAATACCTTTCCGTGGGCCGTCTGGCGCTTGTAATTGCCGATTTCGCCTTTGTGGTGTATATGATTCCCGGTATGTGGGGTGCGCCTCTCAAGGCCCTCAGCGGCTATCTTCCGCCCATCCAGACGCAGGACTTTGTGCTGGGAGAGTACGCTCCCACGTCAAATCCTGTCATTCTGAGCGAAGCGAAGAATCTCACCAGTTCCGGAGTGTCCCTTCCTCACGGCCTCACGGGCTATGACAACCTTGAAGACGGCATTGCCGCCGCGGCAGCACAGGGAAAGAAGGTGTTCGTGGACATCACCGGTCACGGCTGCGTTAACTGCCGTGAGATGGAAGCGCGCGTGTGGAGTGACCCCCGTGTCCTGGAGCGCCTCAGGAGGGATTATGTGATTGTTTCACTCTATGTGGATGACAAAACTCCGCTCCCTGAGGATAAATGGGTTACAACTCCGGAAGGAAAGGTCCTGAAGGACGTTGGCAGGGTTAATTCCCATATGGTCCTGGACCGCTTTGGGGTTAATGCCCAGCCCAATTACTTCATTCTGGATGCCGATGGCAATATCCTCAAGGGTCCCCGCGGCTATAACCTCAGCACGGATGGCTTTGTGGAGTTTCTGGATTAGTTACCTTACCGGCACGGCGCGGCCGTCCTGCCAGGCAGTGATGCGGGCCTTGGGGAATCCCAGCATGCGCACCACGTTGAGTTCCTCCAGGGCGTCTTCGTAGGAAGAAAACATGCCCACATAGTAATTGTAGCGCAGATTCACGCCCAGTCTCTCGTAGACGGGCGTGAGTCCTTTTATATCCTCAAGGTCTGCGTGGGTGGGGGAGTCAAACAGCAGGATCTGGTACACAAGGCCGGGCGGCAGGGTGTTGTCCTGGGCAAATCGGCCCACAGGGGCAACGCGGAAAGACTGGGCGGCCTCCTTTACGGCAAACTTTGGTTTGAAATCAGGCCCCAGGGAGCCCCTTGCAAAGGTATAGCCCAGTTCCGCACCCGCCACTTCCTTATCCTCCTCAAAGCCCACGGCGCCGTTCATGAGGAAACTCATCTCCACCTCCCTGAGTTCGGCCGATACCAGCGCCAACTTGGCCCTGAATATGTTCAGGAGCGTATCTCCCGGCATCATATGGCGGCTTATGGAGTCCATCAGCGCACGGGATTCCTCCATCTTTTTCATGTAGCGCTGGGTGGTGGCGTTGCCCGTTGTGAAGCCCTCCACTGCGGCGTCGTTATCGATGCGGGTGGGGTCTGAAACGGGCGTGAGTTCCATCAGTTTTTTCAGGGCCGATCCATCCCTTACTGCCGACCGCGCAAAGGATTTCTCATAATCCAGCACGTATACCGTCACGCTGTCCGGGGCGCAGTCCCGGTTTGATGCGAAGAGCGTGTACTCTCCGTCGGCGGAATCCGCCATCAGGTAGTCGTCGGCGGGGGAATTGAACGGGAAGCCCATATTCACGGGATCCCCCCATCGGCCCGCCTCCGCGTCCCATGTGGATGAGAAAATGTCAAATCCGCCCAACCCCGCAAGGCCGTCGGAGGCAAAATAGAGGGTCTTTCCGTCCGCGCCAAGCATGGGGAAAACCTCGCTGCCGGTGCTCACAAACGCCTCTCCAAGAAGCCTGGGGGCGCTCCAGAGGCTGTCCTGGTCCCGGGAGGTGAATATGCTGGGGCTGCCGGCTTTGTCCGGGGCGCTGAAAAACACCTCTTTTGAGCCACTTGGCACATAGGCAAGCCCCGCAGGCCCGTTTCTCCAGGCATCGGCCTTCAGAGGATAGTACAGGAAAAAGTCCTTCCTTGAAAAACGTTTTTTTGCAACCACATGGGGCTCCGCGCAGAAATCGGCCATATTCAGGGCATACTGTGCGCGGTCCACGCCGGCGTCGTCACGGGCCTGCAAAAACGCCCACATGGCGGCTTCAAACCGGCACTCCCTCATGAGGCTGTCGCCCTTGGACAGGCTCTGCCCCCACAGGCTAAAGCCTGCGGTAAAAAGTAGGACAGATATGCCGATTCTCCTCAACGTCATTCAAATGTAGCCTGCAAAATTAAGAAATAGTTGTGAGAAAGCTGTTAATTCAGAAAAAAATCGTAAATTTGCAGCCTATTTTGCCGTGGTGTCTACTGACGCCAAGAAATATGCCAAAATATTAAACTAAAAATACAAAAACAATGCAAAGCAAAGGTTGGATCAGATTTGTAGCGATTATGCTTGCCATTGCCAGCATCTGGCAGCTCTCCTTTACCGTGGTAACACGCATCCAGGAGAAGAAAGCCGCCAAGTACGCTCAGGAGCAGGCACAGCTTTTCGTTGAAGCAAACAACACCGCCGCAGAGGTACGTGAATTCGTAGCAGACTCTGTGGCAAACATCAGGAATAGGGCCTACATTGACTCTATCTCCAATGAGAAGGTATTCCTCGGTTACACCTACAAGAGCACCAAGGAAAAGGAAATCAACCTGGGTCTGGACCTCAAGGGCGGTATGAACGTCATGCTGCAGGTTCAGCTGGAAGACCTTGTGAAGGCTCTTTCCGGAAACAGCTCAGACCCTGATTTCGTGGCAGCTCTTGCACAGGCAAAGGCAAGTAACGTGAACTCCAGCGCAGACTTCATCGGCCTGTTCGCAGAGGCCTGGGAGCAGGTAGCCCCCGGCCGCCGTCTGGCAGAGGTCTTCGCAACCTATGAGCTCCGTGACAAGGTTGCCAATGACGCCACCAACGCCCAGGTAATCTCCGTTATCCGCGCAGAGGCCAAGAGCGCAGTTGACAACTCCTTCAACGTTCTCCGTAACCGTATTGACCGTTTCGGCGTAACCCAGCCCAACATCCAGCAGGTGGGTAATTCCGGCAAAATCCTCATCGAACTCCCCGGTGTAAAAGACCCGGAGCGTGTGCGTAAGCTCCTCCAGGGCACCGCATCCCTTGAGTTCTGGCCCACTTTCCAGGGCAATGAGGTAGACCTCGATGCCGTAGACGCCCGCGTGGCAGAGATCCTTGGAAACCTCAGCGACAGCACCGTGGTTGCCAATCCTCTGTTCCAGGTATTCTCCCCTTCAGGTTGGAACAACGCCTGCCTCGGTTTCGCAGCCGGCATTGACACCACCACCGTCAACAAGTACCTGGCAATGGCCTCCGACGTCCTTCCCCAGGGCTTCCGTGGCATGTGGTCAGTAAAGCCCACGGAGTATGTACAGGGTTCAAACCTGTATGAACTGGTAGCCATCAAGGCCACCTCCCGTGACGGCAAGGCTCCCCTTGACGGCGGCGTGGTTACAGACGCACGCGTTAACTTCAACGGTGCACAGAACGGTGGTAACGGCGCTCCTTCAGTGTCCATGACCATGAACGCAGAAGGCGCTTCCATCTGGGCCCGCCTCACCAAGGACAATATCGGCAAGCAGGTTGCCATCGTCCTGGATGGTCTTGTATATTCCTATCCTACCGTCAACACTGAGATCACCGGCGGTTCCTCAGAGATTACCGGTAACTTCGACGTCCAGGAAGCCGAAGACCTTGCAAATGTGCTCAAATCCGGTAAGCTCCCCGCCCCTGCAACCATCATCCAGGAGCAGGTGGTAGGTCCTTCACTCGGTAGCGCATCAATCCGTGCCGGTCTCATCAGCTTCCTCATCGCATTCTGCCTTGTGCTCATTTACATGGTATTCTTCTACCAGGGCGCAGGTCTCATTGCCGATGTTGCTCTTCTGTGCAACGTCCTCCTCCTCTTCGGTGTGCTTGTCAGCTTCGGCGCCGTCCTTACCCTGCCCGGTATCGCCGGTCTGGTCCTTACCCTCGGTATGGCCGTGGACGCCAACGTTATCATCTATGAGCGCATCAAGGAAGAGCTTGCAGCAGGCAAGGGCTTCTCACTTGCAGTACATGACGGTTACAAGAACGCTTACAGCGCAATTATCGACGGTCAGCTCACCACCCTCATCACCGGTATCATCCTCTACATCTTTGGTTCCGGTCCTGTCCAGGGCTTTGCTACCACCCTCATCATCGGTATTGTGACTTCCGTCCTTACCTCCATCTTCGTCACCCGCATCATCTTTGACGACCGTATCAAGGCCGGCAAGACCGTTGCCCTTTCCAACAAGCTCACCCAGAACATCCTCAAGAACACCAAGGTAGATTTCATCGGCCTCAAGAAGTGGTCTTACATGATTTCCGGCGCCCTCATCATCATCTCCATCGCTTCCATCGCCTTCAAGGGCTTCAGCTATGGTGTTGACTTCACCGGCGGCCGTACCTACATCGTGCGCTTCGACAAGAGCGTCACCGCAGAGGATGTCCGCGCTTCCGTTGAGGATGTGTTCAAGGCCGCCGCAGAGGCAGAAGGCATTGACCAGTACTCCGTTGAGGTGAAGCAGTTCGGTGGAGACGCCCAGATGAAGATCACCACCCAGTACAAGAACAGCTCAGAGAGCACAGAGGTAGACGCAGAGATCGAAGGCCTCCTCTATGAGGCTCTGAAGGGCTTCTACTCTGAGGATATCCAGCTGGCCGATTTCAACTCAACCCTGGAGAACCCCAACGGTATCATCTCCTCCGATAAGGTTGGTCCTACCATCGCCCGCGATATCACCCGCAGTGCATTCATCGCCGTGTTCCTTGCCCTCATCGCAATCTTCGCATACATCGCTGTTCGCTTCAAGGGCTGGACCTGGGGTCTCGGTGGCGTTGTGTCACTTGCACACACCGCACTCATCGTGATCGGCTTCTTCTCCCTGTTCAACGGTATCCTGCCGTTCAATCTGGATGTAGACCAAACCTTCATCGCCGCTATCCTTACCATCATCGGTTACGCCATCAACGATAACGTGGTTATCTTCGACCGTATCCGTGAGCAGCGCGGCCTGCACCCCAAGGAAGACTTCCGCACCACTGTAAACACCGCTCTCAATGCAACCCTCACACGTACCCTCAACACGTCCGTGTCAACCCTCCTCCCGATGCTTGCAATCGCAATCTTCGGCGGTGAGAGCATCCGCGGTCTTGCAGTTGCACTGTGCCTGGGCGTTATCATCGGTACCTATGCTTCAATCATGATCGGTACTCCTGTCATGTTTGACGCCACTGCTGCTGCAGCACGCAAGAAAGAGAACAAGTAGTTATACCTTTTCCAGCAGGACGACGCAAAATAGTCTGCGTCAGCGCCTATAAAGGTTCCGTCCGGAAAAACACCCCGTTTTCCCGGACGGAACTCTTTTTTGCTGTTGATAACTTTTTTCGGTGAATTCCGCTGAAAAAAGTTATCTTTGTTCCTATGAGTTTTGTGCACCTTCATGTCCACACCCAGTACTCAATCCTGGACGGACTTTCTTCCATAGAGAACCTTTTCAACCGGGCCGATGAACTTGGTATGCCGGCCATTGCCATCACGGACCACGGGAATATGTTCGGCGTCAAGGAGTTCTTCAAGTACGCCAAGAAACACCCCAACGTGAAGCCCATCATCGGCTGTGAGATCTATGTTTCCAAAGGAGACCACAGGCTCAAGGAAAAGGGTTATTATCACCTCATACTCCTGGCAAAAAACTACACTGGTTACCTCAATCTTGTGAAGATAGTGTCGGAGGGTCACATCAACGGTATGTACTACAGGCCCCGCGTGAGCCATGAGATCATTGAGAAATACCATGAGGGTCTCATCTGTTCATCGGCCTGCCTTGCCGGAGAGATTCCGCGCCTTATCATGGCTCATGACGATGCCGGCGTTGAAAAGGCCATAGAGTGGCACAAGAGGGTGTTTGGGGAGGACTATTACCTTGAGGTAATGAAGCACCCCACTGAGGTTCCGGGCCTTTCCAATGACCTCTATGAGCAGCAGTGCTACTACACGGAGGAGATTTTTAAACTGGCCGATAAACACGGCGTCAAGGTCATTGCCACCAACGATGCCCACTTTGTGCGTAAGGAGGACGGCCCGGTCCACGACCGCCTCATCTGCCTTACCACCAACTCCTTCATCGATGACCCCCAGCGTCTCCGCTACACCCAGCAGGAGTACATCAAGACAGAGGAGGAGATGGCGGCTCTGTTCCCGGACCACCCTGAGGCCCTTGCCAACACCCTTGAGGTTGCAGACAAAATAGAGACCTATTCCATCGACAGGGACCCCGTGCTGCCGGTGTATGAGATTGATCCGGCTTTCATGGCCGATATAGACAAACACCTTGAGCAGTACAAGGACGTCATAGATGCAGGCCGATGCGACAAACACGGCACCTACCGCGGAGACGGCTTCTGCCATTCCGTGGCCTACCTCTGCCACCTTACATATAAAGGTGCGCATGAGCGTTACGGGGAAACCCTCACCCAGGAGCAGTCAGAGCGCATAGACTTTGAGCTCAAGACTATCTGCCGTATGGGCTTCCCGGACTATTTCCTCATAGTCCAGGACTACATCGCCGCATCCCGCGCAATGGGCTCCATGGTCGGCCCCGGCCGTGGTTCCGCCGCAGGCTCAGTTGTTGCCTATTGCCTCAAGATCACCAACCTTGACCCCATCAAGTACCAGCTCCTGTTTGAGCGTTTCCTCAATCCGGACCGTATCAGTATGCCGGATATTGACGTAGACTTTGAAGACCTCACAAAGGCTCACCAGTACGTTGAGGACAAGTACGGCGCATCCCACGTATCCCGCGTGATTACCTTTGGAACAATGGCCGCAAAAAGCGCCATAAAGGACGTTGCCCGTATCTCCCACGTGAGCATAGATGAAAGCAACCGCCTCACCAAGATGGTCCCGGACCGCCTTTCTGAGAAAAAAGAAAAGGAATACCCCTTCAACCCCAAGCTGGATGAATTGAAGCCCGGTTTCAAGGTTGTGGAACGTGACGGAAAAACCTTCCAGGTGGGTATGGAGGACGTAGACGTCAAGATTAACCTGAAGAACTGCTACCGCCTTGTTCCGGAGTTCATAGAGGAACTCAAGAACGGTCCGGAAATCAATAAGGAGGTCCTGAAATACGCCCAGGCACTGGAAGGCTGCGTAAGGCAGGTTGGAATGCACGCCTGCGCCACTATTATCGGCCGTGGAGACCTTACGGAATATCTCCCCATCACCCTTTCCCAGGATAAGGATACGGGCCTTTATGTGCGTACGTCCCAGTACGACGGCCACTACATTGAGGATGTGGGTATGCTCAAGATGGACTTCCTAGGCCTCATTACCCTCCAGATCATCCACAACTGCCTGGACCTCATAAAGGAGCACCACGGGGAGGATATTGACATTGAGGCCATCCCCATTGACGACAAACCCACCCTTGAACTCTACGGCCGCGGCGACACCACCTCCGTGTTCCAGTTTGAATCGGAAGGCATGAAATCCTGGCTCCAGAGGCTCAAGCCGGAGCGCTTTGAGGACCTCATCGCCATGAACGCCCTTTATCGGCCCGGCCCCATGGACTATATCCCGGACTTTGTGGCCCGTAAGCAGGGAGAGCAGAAGATAGAGTATGACCTTCCGGAAATGGAGGAATTCCTCCAGGACACCTACGGCGTAACGGTGTACCAGGAGCAGGTGATGCTTCTGTCCCAGAAACTTGCCGGTTTCACCAAGGGTGAGGCCGATAAACTCCGCAAGGCCATGGGTAAGAAGCAGATAGACATCCTGAACTCCCTCAAGGACAAGTTCATGGCGGGAGGCAAGGCCAACGGTCACCCGGAGAAAGTCCTGGACAAGATTTGGAAAGACTGGGAGAAGTTTGCCCAGTACGCCTTCAATAAGTCCCACGCCACATGCTACGCCTGGGTGAGTTACCAGACCGGCTGGCTCAAGGCCCATTACCCGTCGGAGTTCTTCGCAAGCTGCCTCAACTGCGCAAAGTCAATGGAGGAAACCGTGAAGATAATGGACGACTGCAAGAGCCACGGCATCAAGATCCTTGGCCCTGATGTCAACGAAAGTTCCGGCCAGTTCACGGTAAATGCCAAGGGAGACGTCCGTTTTGCCCTCAGTTCCATCAAGGGCTTCGGGGGTAACATAGTGGACGCCATAGTCAAGGAACGTGACGAAAACGGCCTCTTCTCAGATGTTTATGACTTTGTGGAAAGGATGAGTGGCTGCGTGAACCGCAAGAGTTTTGAGAACCTTGTCAAATCCGGCGCTCTGGATAGCTTCGGCCATCCCCGTGGAATGTACTTCCTTCCCGGGAAGGGCGGCGGAGACCTCTTCATAGACCAGATCACCCGCTACGGAGACCTTTACAAGAACGACTCCGTTCAGGCTGGCGCATCCCTCTTTGGAGATGCGGAGGAAATGAAGCCGGAGCGTCCGGGCCTCCCGGAAGGCGTTCCCAACGTGGATATAATGGAGGAACTCCAGAGGGAGAAGGACCTTGTGGGAATGTACCTGAGTTCGCATCCGCTGGATCGCTATGACTTTGAGATAAAGAATTTCGCCACCTGCAAGATAAATGACCTTCAGGATCTGATTGCCGATTGCGACACCAAGAAAAAGACCGCCAAAGTGTCCATTGCCGGCATTGTAACGGATTTCAAGCAGCTCACCACAAAGGCCGGGAAACCCTATTCCCGCACCATGCTGGAAGACTATTCCGGCTCCTTTGAGCTAACCCTCTTTGGTAAGGACCACGAGGTCTTTATGCAGTATATGCAGCCAAAGGCCACCCTGTTCCTTGAAGGTGAGATAGCAGAGAAATACTTCCTGAAGCCGGAAGAAAAGGCGCAGGGTAAACCCGCGCCTCCGTACGTATTCAAACTCCGTAAGGTTACCCTCCTTGGCAATGTGGCCGAAGACCTCCTTGGCGGCTTCTCCATGGATATTACCACTCCCATGCTCACGGACAAGTTCCGTAAGGACCTAGTGAATGTGGTGAAGCACCATAAGGGCAATATCCCCCTCACGCTGTATCTTTATGACCCCCAGACCCGCTACCGCATCCAGTTCTACTCCAAGAAGTTCCAGGTAGCCGTCACATCTGAGTTCATCCGTGACCTCCACAATATCGGCATAGAACACTACGAGGTTGTGAAGAAGTAGGGGGCGTTTATCGCACCACAACCTCGCCGCCAAGGGCGTCCACGTGGACCGTGCTGTCCTTCTTCACCGTGCCGTCAAGGATGGCCTTGGCAAGGAGGTTCACAAGTTCACGCTGCATGACCCTCTTCACGGGACGGGCGCCGTATGCGGGGTCATAGCCCTTCTCTACCATATGGTCTTCAAAGGCGGATGTAAACTCTACGCTTATGCCGCTGTCTGAGAGGCGTTTACGGAGTTCTTCCTCCTGCAGGTGCAGGATGTCACGGATATCGGCCTTGGTTAGAGGGTCGAACATTATTATCTCGTCGATTCGGTTCAGGAACTCCGGACGGACGGTCTGCTTCAGGACGTCCAGGACGCGGGAGGAGCATTCGTCCAGCATCTGACGGCGCTTTGTGAGGGCATCCATATCAATGCCGTTCACCTCAGGGAGGCGCTCCATGTAGGACTGGATTATATCGGCCCCGGCGTTGGAGGTCATGATGAGAATGGTGTTCTTGAAGTCCACGGTGCGGCCCTTGTTGTCCGTGAGACGGCCGTCGTCAAGCACCTGCAGGAGCACGTTGAAAACGTCCGGGTGGGCCTTCTCAATCTCGTCCAGAAGCACCACGGAGTAGGGTTTACGTCGCACGGCCTCGGTTAACTGGCCGCCTTCATCGTAGCCGACGTATCCCGGAGGCGCGCCTACAAGACGGCTCACAGTGTGACGCTCCTGATATTCGCTCATATCAATACGCGTCATCATGTTCTCGTCGTTGAACAGGAATTCGGCCAGGGCCTTTGCAAGTTCAGTCTTGCCCACGCCGGTGGTGCCCATGAAGAGGAAGCTGCCGATAGGCCGCTTCTCGTTGGAAAGCCCGGCGCGGTTACGGCGCACGGCATCGGCCACGGCCTTGATGGCGGCGTCCTGGCCAACAACCCTCTTATGGAGTTCTGCCTCCATCCTTAGGAGTTTTTCCTTCTCTGATTCCAGCATACGTTTTACGGGGATGCCGGTCCATTTGGCCACCACTTCCGCAATGTCTTCCGGGGTAACAGCCTCTGTGACAATTGGTTCCTTGATGGCTTCCGCCTTTGCGGTGAGTTCGTCTATGCGTTTCTGCGTTGCGGCCATCTTGCCGTAGCGGATCTCCGCTACCTTTGCGTAGTCGCCGGTCCTTTCGGCCTGTTTGGCCTGGATGGCAAGGTCTTCAAGGCTCTGGCGGGAGGTCTGGAGCCCTTCCAGGATCTCCTTCTCCGCGTTCCAGCGCTTCATAAGCTCGTCTCGCTTTGTCTGAAGGTCCTTTAGTTCGGCCTCCAGCTTATCCATCTTGGCCGATGCCCCCTCACGCTTAATAGCCTCACGCTCAATTTCTTTCTGGCGGATGGCGGAGTTTAGGTCGTCAATTGGCTCCGGCACGGAGTTCATCTCCAGGCGGAGTTTTGAGGCGGCCTCGTCCACAAGGTCTATGGCCTTGTCCGGAAGGAAACGGCTGGTTATGTAACGGTGACTGAGGTTCACGGCCGCTATGAGGGCGTCGTCCTCAATGCGCACCTTGTGGTGGTTCTCATAGCGCTCCTTAAGGCCACGCAAGATGGCAATGGACTCCGCCGGGCTTGGCTCATCCACCATCACCATCTGGAACCTTCGCTCAAGGGCTTTATCGGCCTCAAAATACTTCTGATATTCATCAAGGGTGGTGCTGCCGATGGTCCTCAGTTCTCCGCGGGCAAGGGCCGGTTTCAAGATGTTGGAAGCGTCCATTGCGCCGCTGGTGCGGCCTGCGCCAACAAGGGTGTGGATTTCATCGATGAAAAGGATTATCTCGCCGGCGCTGTCCACAACTTCCTTCACAACGCCCTTCAGACGCTCCTCAAACTCTCCCTGATACTTTGCGCCCGCAATGAGCGCGCCCATATCCAGTGAGTATACCTTCTTTGATTTAAGGTTTTCCGGCACCTGCCCATTCACTATGTTCTGGGCTATGCCTTCAGATATTGCTGTTTTACCCACACCCGGTTCACCAACCAGTATGGGGTTGTTCTTGGTGCGGCGGGAAAGGATCTGGAGCACGCGGCGGATTTCGTCGTCACGGCCTATCACCGGGTCCAGTTTCCCCTGTGCAGCACGTTCGTTGAGGTTTATTGCAAACCTCTGCAGGAATGATTGATTATTATTGTTGTTCTGATCCATAGTTTTGTCCTCCTTGTGCTATGGATAGAATCAATCTCCGTTCCGTTAGGAGTTTCCTGCCATTTTGGCAGTGCCGGTTCCGTTCCGGGACGCCGTGGGGCTAAACAACTCATTCACAGATCATTATACAAAAACGTCTACCTGGTTTCGGGTAGACGTTTTTGCGTAAATGCTTTATAGTTAGCGTGTTATCTCCACGCACTACAAATTACTTCACCAGCTTGAAGCCAATGCGGAATTGGTCGTAGCCGTCGGCAAGACCTGCGATGGCCTTGATCTCTGAGGACTTTTCACCAAGCTGCTTGGAAACCTTCTTCATGAAATCCAGGAGTTTGTCGGCGGTGAACAGCATCTTGGCGCCGTTAAGGCTGCTCTCAAGGGTGCCGGTCATGCACAGGAACTTCATGGTCTTTCCAAAGGTGAGGGTGACGGTCTTTTCTCCATCACCAACCTTGTAGGTGCCGGGGAGTGCCAGGGGGCCGCAGTTGAGGACAAAGCTGTTGTCTTCTGCGTTGAATGTGAAGGTCATTGCACCGGGCTTGATGCCAATCTTTGCAAGATATTCATCGGCTTTGGATTCCATACCTGCGGTAACGGCAGTGCCGGCGAGGTTGGTGAGGACATTACCCTCTGAACTTGAAGCGGAGCATGCTACGCCATTATAGGTGTAGGTGCCGTTGAGGCTTACAGGAGCGCTGTAAACTGTGCCGGCGAGGCCGGTGAGGATGTTGCCCAGGGTGCTGAGTGTAGCATCTGAATTCTGGTTGTTTCCGCCGCCAAGAAGGCCGCCGAGGAGGCCCTGAGCGGGAGCGGTGGCAACGAATGCCACTGAAAGTGCGATAACGCTGAGGATTTTCTTCATGATATTATGTGATTTAATCAGTTTCCGTCCGTAAATATAAGAATTTTTATTCATTTTCGTCGGCCCAGCCCTGGGCTTTTACCGGAAATTCAACGCCTTCCGGGGTAACAAGTACCGTTCCGGCTTCCGGCTGGGCAAGATGGCCGATAATATCAAACGTCTGGAACTCCCGCCTGAATTTCTCCAGGTGCAGGATAGGAACCACAAACAGAATGCGGTTGTCGTCGCCGCCGTTCATTGCGGCCGATACAGGGTCCAGGTCCAGCTCCTTTCCAAGTTGGAAACTTCCGCCTTCGAAGGGGATCTTATCGGCATAAACCTTTGCCCCAAGGCCGCTGTCGCGGGTGAGCCTCTTCAGGGAATCGGCCAGCCCGCGCGTCACAAAATATCCGTAGGAAGGGTAGATCTCAACGTCCTCCAGGCGCTCCACAACGGATGCGTCAAGCTCCGGACGAAGATAATCTCCCACCAGCATCTTGTACTGGCTCATATCCGGCTGCGTGCCTTTCTCGGAGAACTCCTTGGCGCCCCTTTCTAGCACCTGCAGCCCAAGGAAAGCGGCTCCAAGGGCTCCTGAAACGCATATGAGGTCCTTGCTCTTTGCCGCCATCCGGCGCTTTGCGGTTAGGGCCGATGTCTCACCCGTAGCGCTCATGCTCACGTAAAGCCCGTTCTGGGACGGCTGGAGGTCCAGGTTCACGGCCTCGAAGCCGTGCTCCTTAGCCGCCACGGTAATTCCCATCCAGATGTCCTTCACCTGCGGGAGGTCCAGTTTGGCCGATATTCCAAGAATCACGTTCAGCAGCTTGGGGTGGGCCAGGGCGGCATAAAGCTCACCCACAACGCCCACAACGCATTTATAGCCCAGATGCTTCAGGGGAAAGTACACCAGATTGAAATCCGGCCCCTCCAGGTACATCCTGGACGCCGTGATGATACTTCCGCCCTTGGACGTGTAACTGAGCCCGCTTACGGGGTTATAGGCCGACAGCCTGTAAAGCTGCTCTATGGCCTCAATTTTTCCTATCTCAGAGAATGATTCTGCCATATGCTAGTTGGTCTTTTTTCGCTTTTCCCTTTCCTTCTGGGCGCGTTTGCCGCCGCTCTTCCAGTATTTTTCCCACTGCTCCTCTGTGAAGAAACGCCTGTAGGCGGAGTCAATCTTCTCCATCCATTTGTCGGAAACGGCCATATAAAGGTCTGAGTTCTCAACGCGGGCCTTCTGCATGTCAAGAATCTCTTCCTGGCGTGCGCGAAGGTCATGGTTAAGCGTGGAATCCACATAGAATTCCTGCCAGTATTCAAGGTCCAGCATATCTGTGAGGCGCTTGACCTCCTTATCTATGAATTCTGTCATCTGCTTTTCCCTCTGCTCCGGAGTCTGGGGCGGATTCTGGGCCGATACCCCCACGCTCAGGAACAAACAAGGCAGGGCAGCAATGATAATCTTACAAATTTTCATATCTTTGTAGTCTTGTAAACTCAAATGCAAAAATACGCATTTAATGGAAAAAGGACAAATACTCAAATCTCTTCTGGTGGCAGGCGCTCTCCTTGCCGCCAACATAGAAGGCAATACTTGTACCAATGTGATCGTAAGCCGCGGCGCTAGCAAGGACGGCTCCGTCCTGGTGTCCTACGCCGCAGACTCCCATTACCTCTTCGGTGAGCTCTATTACCGCCCCGCAGTGGACTGGGACCCCGGCAGTACCCTCAACATCTACGACTGGGACTCCAACCGCTACATCGGAGACATAGAGCAGGTTCCCCACACCTTCCAGACCGTGGGCAACATGAACGAGTACCAGGTGATCATCGGAGAAACCACCTGGGGCGGCCGTCCGGAACTTGAGGACAAGAAGGGAGGCATAGACTACGGCTCCCTCATCTACATTACCCTCCAGAGGGCAAAATCGGCCCGTGAAGCCATTGACATCATTGTAGACCTTGCCAACACCTACGGCTACGCGTCGGAGGGAGAGACCTTCTCCATTGCCGATAAAAACGAGGCCTGGATCATGGAACTCATCGGCAAGGGAATGAATATCCGCAACGGCGTCAACGTGAACAAGGGCATCGTGTGGGTGGCCCGCCGCGTCCCCGACGGAGCAATCTGCGCCCACGCCAACCAGGCCCGCATCGGCACATTCCCGCTGGATGACCCTGACAACTGCCTCTACGCCCCGGACGTAATCCGTTTCGCCCGCCGCAAAGGCTATTTTGACGGGGCCGATTCCGAGTTTTCCTTCAAGAAGGCTTATTGTCCGGCCGATTTCGGCACCGTCCGCGGCTGCGACGCCCGCGCCTGGAGCGCCTTCAACATCCTCACGGACGGCTGGTTCTCCTTCTATGACGAGGAAGGCAATGCCGTCACAAAGGACGCCTACAGTTATCTGGATTACGTGATGGGCAAGAATCTGGAAGGGGACTTCCCGCTCTTCGTTTTCCCCCGCAAGAAAGTTGGCGTAAAGGAACTGGCCGATGTTATGAGGGACCACTTCGAGGGCACCCCCATGGACATGACCCAGGATATCGGCGCAGGCGGAAATGCCCTCCCGTACCGCTGGAGGCCCATGGAGTGGGAGTTTGACGGCAAAACCTATGTGAACGAGCGCGCAATCGCCACCCAGCAGACAGGTTTCTGGTTCGTCGGCCAGGCCCGTAACTACGTCCCTGACGTTGTTGGCGGCATCCTGTGGTTCGGCACGGACGATGCAGCAACCTCCTACCTTTCACCCATCTACACTTCCGTCACAAAGATTCCGGAATGCTTCCGTGAAGGTAACGGAGACCTCCTTCACTATTCTCCCACCGCGTCCTTCTGGATCAACAACCGCATTTCAAACGCCTGCTACAAGATGTACAACATCATGGCCCCTTATGTGAGGGCAAAGGTGGATTCCTTCGAGCGTGACCAGATGGAGCGCCGCACCCATTCCGTAGACTCAATGGCCGTTGTCATGTACAACCAGGTGGTAGTGAAGCTCCAGAAGAAGCTCTCATCCAAGGGGGACGTCATGGTGTCTTCCAAGCCATTTGCCAAAGTGGTGAAGTACGTCACAGATTACTCCGTGAACACAGCCCAGGAGCAGTTTTCAGCATGGCAGAAGCTGGAGGAAGAGCTCCTGATAAAATTCATGGACGGTAACGTCAAGCCCCAGAACCCCGACGGCACTTTCATGCATTCAGAGTTCTCCAAGGGTATCCCTGAGAAAATTGAGTGGCCCGGCTACACGGAGCTCTGGAAAGAAACCGTAGCCCAGGAGCACGGAGAAACCATCGTCGTTCCGGAATAGTGTAGTCATTCTGAGCGTAGCCCGAAGGGCGAAGTCGAAGAATCTCAATTATTTATATTATATTTGTCTCAGACTAACACACACCGCCATATGAAAACCAGACTCCTTCTTTCCGTAATCTTTGCCGTGGCCTGCACATCGGCCTTTGCCCAAACCACAGTCACAGGTGTAAACGTCACCAAGTTTGAGGCAACCTCCGTTGAGGCCCAGCCAAAGATGCTGGTAACCCCCATCGCGGCCGACATTTCTATTATCCAGGCCAACTCCTCCAGCTTCAAGACGCAGGGCACAATCACCATCCCAGAAGTCCCTGATACCAAGGACCTTGCAAAACTGGAACGTTATGCCGCAGACGCCAAGCAGGTAATCCTGGACGGCATAGAGGAACTCAAGGCCAAGGCCCTGTTTGAATTTGCGGAAAGCACTGGCGCAGACCTTATTGTGGCACCCCTTTTCTCCGTTGTCACTGACAAGAGTGACGGCCGGAACATCTCTCTCACCGTAAGGGTGAAGGGTTATCCCGCACGCTATACCAATTTCCGCAACGTCAAGCCCTCTGACACTACCATAGTGTATATCAACAGTGCCCTCTCCAATGGTAAAAGCGTAAGGTCTATCTCCTCTACGGAAGCCGTGCAGACAGAAACAAAGATGGAAATCAAGTAGTTATGAAAAGGCTTATTCTTTTTGCGGCGCTACTTGTTGCGGCTTTATCGGCCCAGGCCCAGACAACCATAGATTTTACCGGCGTTTCCATCAACACTGAACGTGTGAAGAAAGTCTATGAGCGCAAGACTTTTGTAGTGGGCACCGCCACCCCGGAAATTTTCCCGGGCATTAATGATAAAGCATCCAACGTTACGGCCATGTTTGGCGCAAGGTTTGGCATGGTTTGGAAATTCGGCTTTTATGTAGGGGCCGATATCGGCATTGGCGGCTTTCCTCAGGGGTCTGCTTCTGAGGATGTTCGTTGGGACGCTATTCTTTCCGGAATGCGTAAGGACCCCCGTGTAAACTTTGTGGCAGGCGGCATATGGCGCGTAAAGAATAATTTCAACCTGTATCTTGGAAGCGGCCTGGCTATTTTTCAAACCCTTGTGGAGCAGCAGAACAAGGAGTGGAAAGAGTATTCCGGCGGCCTGTCCCCCACCGCGGAGCTTGGTGCAATTTTCCATGTAAACAAGCTGTCATTTATGATAGGAGCGGGTGTTGTTCCTTTATTCACACTATATCCAAGCGTCCGTGCAACGCTTGGCGTTGGATATAATTTTTAAGGAAAGGGCCTATGAAAAAGTTTTTTCTTCTTCTTGCAATGGCCTTTGCCGCCGTATCCTGCGCCGTCAAGGATGAGAATATTCCTCTCCCGAATCCTGATTACAACAATTTCTTCCAAACCGTTCGGTCAGATTTCCACTCCACCTCAACTACTATCTGGGTGGAGTCTGTGCGTTACTACGCCCCGGGCGCAGTAGTCACCCGTTATGGTATATGCTGTGCATTGTTCCGTCTGCCCACTATTACAGACAACGCGGTCTCTGCAAGTGAGGGGGCGCCTTTATCGGACGTAATGACCT
This sequence comes from uncultured Bacteroidales bacterium, assembly GCA_946406275.1. Next base: position 17,434 of record CAMJJZ010000018.1, read on the forward strand.
TGACCGGATTGTCCCCCAACACCACTTACACCTGCAGGGCGTTCTTTGTGACGTCGGACGGAACGGCCTATTACAGTGAGTCCTTTGAGGTTGCCACCGCTTCCATTCTTTCCCTTGAATTGGACGGTTATCCCACGTCCAACACCAAGGATGGCGGTTATGTGAAGGCTGTCCTAAAGGAGGGTAGTTTTGGAGACTGTACAGAGCGGGGATTCTGTTACGGCACATCGGAAGTGCCTACGGTGAACGACTACAAAGTTGCCATAGCAGGAACGTCAAGCACTATGCAGGGCTACATCCCCATGAGCCCCGGCCAACTGTTCTATTACAGGGCCTACGCCCGTCTCCAGGACGGATCCGTGATCTATTCGGATGAGAGCAATTATATCCAGACATACGCCGTTACGGAAGGATTCAGCGCATCAAATCTGGCCTACGGCGTTACATATGATAGCAAGTATTATCCTTTCTCCGCGCAGCTTGACGCCACCTTCAGTTACTATTCAACGTCTGAGACATCGGAAATAGGTTTCAAGGAAGGAAGCAAATCTTGGAAGTGGACCAACACCACTGACGGTACTTTTACGGACTACAGGACCTGGTACTTTGAAGACGTGGTACAAACCATGACGTATCAGGCCTATGCCGTCCTGAAAAGCACCGGCAAGAGGGTGTGGGGAGAGGAAAAGACAGCCTATTTCTACTACGATTAACTTAAACCTTTATAAATGACCTATCTATTTTATCTGGTTCCGGCAGCGGCAGTACTGGCCCTGCTCTTTGCGTGGATTTTCTTCCGTCAGATGATGAGGGAGAGTGAAGGAACCGTCACTATGAAAGAAATCGCACAGTATGTGCGCGAGGGCGCAATGGCGTACCTCAAACAGCAGTACAAAGTTGTTGTCATCGTATTCATTGTCCTGGCAGCACTGTTTGCCGTTCTGGCATATGGATTCGGTGTTCAGAACCCCTGGGTGCCGTTCGCATTCCTTACGGGCGGTTTCTTCAGCGGCCTTGCCGGCTTCGTTGGGATGAAAACCGCAACTTATGCATCGGCCCGTACGGCAAATGCAACAATGCGAAGCCTCAATTCCGGCCTCAAGATTGCCTTCCGCAGCGGCGCCGTCATGGGCCTCACCGTGGTGGGCCTTGGCCTTCTGGACATTGCAATCTGGTGGAGCATCCTCAAGATCTTCTATGAGCCCACCGAGGCCCAGAACCTTGTTGTGATCACAACCACCATGCTCACCTTCGGAATGGGCGCATCAACGCAGGCCCTCTTCGCCCGTGTGGGCGGCGGCATCTACACCAAGGCCGCGGATGTCGGGGCCGATATCGTTGGTAAGGTAGAGCAGGACATCCCCGAGGACGATCCCCGTAACCCCGCCACCATCGCCGATAACGTTGGTGACAACGTGGGCGACGTTGCCGGTATGGGCGCAGACCTCTATGAGAGCTACTGCGGCTCCATCC
>CAMJJZ010000019.1 GCA_946406275.1 uncultured Bacteroidales bacterium
CCTGATCGAAGTCCAGGATATGGGTCTCGATTGTCCTTGACACGCCGCCCACGGTGGGCCTCATGCCAATGTTGCACATGCCCCTGTACTTTGTCCCAAGCACCTCAACCTCAACGCAATACACTCCGTTCCCAGGCACCAGTTTCACGGGCTCATAGAGCTGCATATTGGCCGTAGGAAAACCAATGGTCCTCCCCAGCCTGTTCCCAGCCACCACGGCTCCCGTCATCTCATACTCATACCCAAGCATAGCATTGGCCTTGGCCACGTCTCCAGAAAGCAAAGCCTTGCGGATAACTGTAGAAGAAACAGCGGCGTCATCCGCAAAAATGGCCTTTTTTAGGGACGAACCCACCAATTCCAACTCTCCGTCCGCAAAAACGGCCTTTTTCAGGGACGAACCGGCCAATTCCCGGAACGTCTTCTGGTCAGAACCTATCCTGTTATCATATCCCATCACTATCACTGACGCATCGTACTTGTCCTTGAGAAGGGAGAGGTACTCGCTGGCGGTGAGGGAGGCGAAGGAGCGGGTGAAGGGAAGGACTTCTACGCGGTCTATGCCGCATTCCAGAAGCATGCGCTTCTTTTCCTCCAGGGTGGTGAGGATGCGGAAGTCCCGCGCATCCTGCTGGAGGACCGTCCTTGGATGGGGCCAGAACGTAACTACAACGGCCTCCTGTCCCCTTTCACGGGCACAGGAGACCACTGTCTCAATTACGTGACGGTGCCCAAGATGGACTCCGTCAAAGAAGCCTGTGGTTACTACAGCCACTTCACGCACTCAAAGTCCTGACGGTGAGGCATCAGGGGGTTCTTGGCGAACACGCGGGCGCAGACCTCGTAGGCACCGGTCTTCTCAGGAAGCACGTCTACGGTGTACTTGGCCTGGCCGTCCTTGAACTCGGCCACCTTGAACTCCTGCACATGGGCAATGTGGCGCTTGCCGCGGTTGTCCATCTGTGCGAACACCACCTCTACGCCGATATCTTCCGGAGAAAGGTCTCCGAGGCTGAGCACAAGCTCAACGTGGAAGAGGTTGGCCTGGGTGATGTCGTATGAAGTCTGAGGCGTGGAACGGGAAACAACCTGTACGTTAGGCCATTCCCTGCGCACATGAGCCTTCCAGGCGGCAATCTCGCGGGCCGTCTTGAAGTCATCGGCCTTCACGGATGTAGCGCGGACGGACTGGGGTGCGTAGTACTGGTTGCAGTAGTCCGTGAGCATACGGTTGGTGGTGAACTCGCAGGCCACCTTTGCGATGGTGTTCTTGATGTAGCTTATCCACTCGGAGCTGCGTCCGGTGGTGCGGTCCACGTTGTAGTATGCCGGGGCTATGTCGTTCTCAAGGATCTGGTAGATGGTGGCGGAATCGAGCTCGTTCTGGAAGCCCTGGTCTTCGTAGGTGCGCTCCAGAGGAAGTGCCCATCCGGCACCTTCCTTGTAACCCTCTACCCACCAGCCGTCCAGCACGGAGAAGTGCATTGTGCCGTTCATTGCGGCCTTCTCTCCGGAAGTACCGGAAGCCTCCTGGGGACGCGTGGGGTTGTTCATCCACACATCCACGCCCTGGACCATGCGCTTTGCAAGGGTGATATCATAACCGGGAACAAAGACAATCTTGCCTATGAACCTGGGATCCTTGGAGATGTCCACGATCTGCTTGATGAGGTCCTGGCCTGCCTTGTCGGCGGGATGGGCCTTACCTGCAAAGAGGAACTGGACCGGCTGTGCGGGATTGTTCACTATCTTGTCCAGACGGTCGAGGTCGCGGAACAGGAGAGTTGCCCTCTTGTAGGTTGCGAAGCGGCGGGCGAAGCCTATGGTGAGGACATCGTCCCTGAGGGTTTCCGTGATGGTAACAAGCTCTGAAGGGCTGTAATGGTTGGAGATGGTGGTGTCCTGAAGGCGCTCGCGGACAAACTTGATGAGCTTCCTCTTGAGTTCCTTCTTGACGCTCCAGACCTCAGTATCCGACACGCCGTAGATGCCGTCAAAGCAGGATTTGTCGTAGTGGTGGGTGGCGAAAGCAGGACCGAACACGCGGGCATGTACGGGCTTCCACTCAGGAGCGCACCAGGTGGGATAATGCACGCCGTTGGTGACATAGCTCACATAGAGTTCCTCCGGGAGGTAACCGGGATACATGTGCGCGAAGATGTCCTGAGACACCTTGCCGTGCAGCATGGAAACGCCGTTTACATTCTGGGAGATGTTGGCAGCGAGGTTACTCATGGAGAACTTCTCGTTGGGATCCAGGGCGTTGTCCTTTCCAAGGGACATGAGGGTTTCCCAGTCAACCTTGAGACGGCCGGGATAATGGCCGATATACTGCCTCAGGAGGCCTTCCTCGAAGGCGTCGTGGCCGGCGGGAACCGGAGTATGCGTGGTGAACAGGGAGCTGGCCCTTACCACTTCCAGAGCCTCGGAGAAGCTCAGATTGTCCTTCTCGATGTATTCGCGGAGGCGCTCCAGGCCGATGAATGCGGCGTGGCCCTCGTTGCAGTGGTATACCTGGGTGTCGATACCCAGCTTGCGGAGAGCGCGGATACCGCCAACGCCCAGCAGGAGTTCCTGCTTGAGGCGGTTTTCCCAGCTGCCGCCGTAGAGGTGATAGGTAACCTCGCGGTCCTCGGGGATGTTCTCTTCGTAGTCCGTATCCATGAGATACAGGTCCGTGCGGCCCACTTCCACCTTCCAGAGGCGGGCGTTAAGGTTGCGGCCAGGGAAAGCCACCTTGGTGGTGACCCAGTTGCCGTCCTTGTCCAGAACGGGCTCTGCGGGAATCTTGGTGAAGTCCTGGGCATCGTACTTGGCCACCTGGTAGCCCTGGCCGGAAATGACCTGGGTGAAGTAGCCGTAACGGTACAGGAGGCCTACCGCCACAAGGTTCACGTTCATGTCAGACGTCTCCTTGAGGTAGTCGCCGGCAAGAATGCCAAGACCACCGGAGTAGATCTTGAGGGAAGTATCAAGGCCATACTCCATGCAGAAGTATGCCACGGAAGGATCCGTGCGCTTTGCCTTGGCGGCCATATATGTGTCGAACTCGTCCAGGACCCTCTTCATGCGGGCAAGGAATTCCTCGTCCTCGGAGAGCTGCTGGAAACGCTTGATACTCACGGTGTCAAGCACCACCAGCGGGTTGTGGTCCGACTTGTGCCAGACCTCCGGGTCTATGGAGCGGAAGAGCTCCTTGGCGCTTTCGTTCCAGCACCACCAGAGGTTCTTGGAGAGTTTCTCCAGGCGGGATAGTTTTTCGGGGAGGTGACGTGTAACCAGGATGGTCCTCCATCCGGGATTGTTGACGTCGGTTTTTGAATACTGCATCGTTTTCTCTTTCACTTTGTAGGAGGCCTTTCTTTCCTGCACTTTCTCCAGTGCTATTTCATAGGCCTTCTGATAATACTCAATCTGGTTGTCCCAAAGGGCAATCTGCGCGACTTCGCGCGCGTTTTCGCGGTAGACATCCCTCTTGGGGAGCTCCAGCGCGGCAATCTCCCGGATGCGGTCCACAACGCCGTCCACGACCTCCGCGTAATTGGAGTCCGTGCGGTCCAGGACGGTGATTCCGGGATGTTCTTTCTTGTAATGGTCCCTTACCCAGAGGCCAAATCCCGCCAGGGATGTGGTGAGGGTGGGAACCCTGAATGCAAGAGCCTCCAGCGGGGTGTAGCCCCAAGGCTCATAGTACGACGGGAACAGCGCCAGGTCCATGCCGCAGAGAAGGTCGTAGTAGGGCATGTTGAAGACGCCGTCGTTGCCGTTAAGGTACGATGGCACAAAGTACACTTTGACTTTGTCGCCGATGGAATTGATAAGACCTGTCTCCCTGAAGCGGCGGGTGATGGTATCGTATTCCGCGTTCTGGAGCACGTGGGAGGTCTGGGTAGGATAATCCTTGTTGGGGCCGAAGTGGCCGGAAGGGATCATGATGAAGGCCTGAATGCAGCGGCCGTCATAACCGGAACGGTTCAGCTTGTCCAGTGCGTCGATGAAAACGTCGATGCCCTTGTTGCGGAACTCGTACCTTCCGCCTATTCCGATATAGATGGAGTTGGATGGGACTTCCTCTGCGCTCATGGCGCTGGCAACGGCCTGGAGGCGGTCACGGGCGGCATCGTGCAGTGTATTGTACTGCTCGTCCGACGCCGGGGTGAAGCTGTTCTCGAAGCCGTTGGGCGTAACCACGTCCACTTCCCTGCCGTGGAACTGCTTGCACTCGCGGGCGGTGATGTCGCTCACGGTGGTGAACACATCGGCATTCTGGGCCGATTTCTTCTCCAGCGAGTGGATGGCCACCACGCCGAAACGGCGGGCGAGCTCGTCTCCGTCGTAGGACGACATGGCGTCGTACAGGGGAAGGCCGTTCCCGGCGATGCACCTGCCCATCATGGTTGCATGGGTGGTGAAGGCCGTGGCTACGGGAATACCGGAGCGCTTGAGCTGAAGCACGCCTGCGCCGGTCTGCCACTCGTGGAACTGGGCCACCACCTTTTCCGTGCCCTGGAGGTTGTAGTTCCAGAAGCTCTCGATGGTCTTTCCTGCCGCCCAGCCGAAGAGGGCGTTTTCCTTGTAATCCCAGTTACCGGTGAGTGAATCCACGCCGAAGTCTTCCCAGAAGCCTTTGAGGATATCGTCCGCCTGCGGGAGATAGTGCTTGAAGTCCACCAGGATGGCGATGGGCTTTCCGGGGATGTTCCAGCGGCCTATCCTCAGACGGAGGTCTTCCTTAGCGGCCTGCTGTTTCCAGGAGCTGAACAGGGTGGGATCTTCCAGGAAATCCGGGTTCTCCGCCCTGTGCATCCATACGTCCGGGCCTATGAGGATATGATGCCGACCAAGCTCTGCCTGTATGTGCAGAGCTTTGGTGGCAATAACTGTGTAGATGCCGCCTACCTTATTGCAAACTTCCCAGCTTACTTCAAAGAGGTAGTCCGGCTTAAGAATCTTGTTTTTCATTAATCCAGTTCAGCACGTTTTTCGTCCAGACGGATCTGGAAGTCCGAAATAACGTTCATATAGTTGATAAATGCCTCGTAGGGCGTATCATACGGGTTGAAATACTTGTGGACCTCGCCGTCGGAGAAGAACTTGGTGCACATGTAGTAGAAGTGGTCGCTCTCCTGGAGGTGGCCCCAGTCCTCATAGAGGTCCGGATCGTTCACGATGGCGAGTTTCTCCTTCATGGCATAGACCTTCTTGTAGGCTTCGCTCTGGAGTTCGTTGCCAAGCCAGGCGGTGACGTCGCGCTCTTCATCGGCCCAGGAAATGGGATCTTCCACGTCGATGTCCGCTACGGGTTTGTGCTTCTTGACAGCCTCAGAAGGGGTTACGAAGCCGAAGGTGCCGTCCTTGAGGACTGCGCCGGGAAGGGCTTTCATAAAGTCGAAGATGCCGGTGTCCGCGCTCTGGTGCTCGCCGAAGGTCTCGTAGTCCATGAACAGGTTCACTATGTCTCCTTCCTTGGCGTTTTCCTTCATCCAGCCAACGTACTCCTCTGCGGTGACATGGTTGGCGCCGAAGCGGAAAGCGATGTCGTCAGAGAGGGTGTAGTTGCGGAGGAGGAGCTTGAGGCGGGGCTGGGTGGCTCCGGTATAGACGTAATTGGGGCTCTGCCATCCCATGATGTGCTTGGCGCCCTCTGTGAGCATGGTCTTGTAGCCCATTTCGTAGACGATTTCGCCGATGCTGTTGTCGTAGATGAGTTCCGTGTTGCGGAAAGCGGTGGGCTTTACGCCGAAGAGCTCTTCAATCTTTGCTGCGTGCTTGGCCACCTGGTGCTTGAACTCCGAGTCGCTGGCAAGGGAGGCCAGGGAGTGGAAATAGGTTTCCGCAAGGAATTCCACGCGGCCGGTGTCTGCAAGGGCCTTGAAGCTGTCTATTACCTCAGGGGCGAACCTCTGGAACTGCTCCAGGGCGCTTCCGGAGATGGAATAGGCAATCTTGAACTTGCCCTTGTACTGGTTGATAAGGTCCAGCATGAGCTTGTTCATGGGCAGATAGCACTTCTGTGCAACCCTGCGGAGGATTGTGCGGTTGGCAAAGTCATCGTAATAGTGGGAGTCCTTGCCTATGTCGAAGAATCTGTAAAGGCGGAGACGTGTGGGCTGATGGACCTGGAAATACAGGCAGATGCTCTTTGTTGCCATAATATCTTATTTTACAACTGATTCATAAACTTTCTTGAGCTTGGCGCATGCGCCGTTCCATTTGAGGGCGTTGACCTCATCGTATCCCATGCGGGCGCTGAACTTCGCAAGGGCGGGGTAGCTTAGGAGGGCGTAGATGTCGTCTGCCATGGCATCGACATCCCAGAAGTCCACCTTGAAGGCGTAGTTGAGTACCTCTGCGGCACCGGACTGCTTGGAGATGATGGACGGAACGCCCGTACGCATTGCCTCCAGCGGGGAGATGCCGAAAGGTTCACTGATTGACGGCATGATGTAGACATCCGAAAGGGCGAACATCTTCTGCACGTCCACTCCGCGGAGGAAGCCGGTGAAGTGGAAGCGGTCAGATATGCCCAGACGGGCGGCGTGGCGGATTGCCCTGTTCATCATGTCTCCGCTGCCGGCCATCACGAAGCGTACGTTCTTGGTGCGCTTGAGGACCTTTGCGGCGGCCTCGATGAAGTATTCAGGACCCTTCTGGTAGGTGATGCGGCCAAGGAAGGTGACCACGGGTTCCTTCACTCCCCTTTCAACCTGGAGGTTCTCACGGCCGCTGAAGTCCACGGCGTTGTGAACCGTGACAACCTTGGCGGGATCAATGCCGTAGCGGTTGATGACGGTGTTGCGGGTGAGGTCGCTCACGGTGACCACGCGGTCGGCCATCTGCATGCCTTTCTGCTCTATTGCAAAGACGCGGGTGTCGATGTTGTCTACGCTGCCGCGGTCGAAGGATGTGGCGTGCACGTGGATTACCAGCGGCTTGCCGGTGAGCTCCTTGGCGGCGATGCCGGCGTAGTAGCAGAGCCAGTCGTGGGCGTGGATGACGTCGAACTCGTCCTTCTTCTGCATGGCTATGGTACCGCCCACCATGGCGTAGCGGGCAACCTCTTCCATGAGGTTTGCGCCGTACTTGCCGGAGAACTTGTACTTCTGGCCATAGCTTATTGCAAAGTCCTTAACCTGACGTTTTTTCTCTTCCTCGATGAGTTTGGAGAACTCCTGGGGATCTGCGTAAGGGACCATGTTGGAGCCGATGTGGATGAACTTCACCTTGTCCAGGTATTCTTCCACGGTCTCCGACACGGTGTCCACGGGAACGTCCGAGGCGTTGATGATTGTGGTAGCGCTCTGGTCTTCGTCGCCGGAGGCAGAGGGCATCACGAACAGGGTTTCAACGCCATTGTAGGCGAGACCCTTTACTATACCTTCACAGGCTGTTCCAAGACCGCCTGCAATGTGGGGAGGGAACTCCCAGCCGAACATTAGTACTCTCATGCTTTATTCCTCCCTGTATTTTTCGATGAGCCAGTTGATGTTGAGAAGTGCGGCTGTGGTGATGGCACTGGAGATTACTCCATGGGCCTCGTGAGGCGGGTCTCCGTCGTAGAGTTCGGAGAAGCAGCCTACGCCGTGCTTGGAAAGGTCTTCATAGAAGCCTTCCGTGAGCCATTCCGCTCTCTTGATGAAGTTCTTGCCCATCATGTTGAAGCTGGCGTAGCAGTACTGGGCCAGAAGGAAAGGCCAGGCGCAGCCGTTCTGGTAGGCTTCGTCCCTTTCAAGCTGGTTGCCTTCGTATACTCCCTTGTAGCGGATATCCCTGGGGCTCAGGGTACGGATGCCGCGGCGGGTGACAAGTTCTGCGTTGACCACGCGCATGACGCTGCTTATGACTTCGTCGTCCACGGGCTTGTAGTCCAGGGAAACGGGCCAGAGCTGGTTGGGACGGAGCTCAAGATGCTGGCCTGCGTTGTCTACGTAGTCTGCCAGGAAGCCCAGTTCCGGGTTCCAGAACATTCTCTGGTAGTTCTTCTCAATGAGTTCCTTGACGGGAGTCCAGCGTTTGTAGAATGCGCTGTTTTTCTTCTCATTTGCCAGTGCGAAGCAGATGGCGTTGTACCACAGGGCGTTTGTCTCCACCTGGTATCCGGCGCGCTCCGTAACTGCTCGGCCGTTGATATAGGCGTTCATCCAGCTCAGGGCAACGCCGTCCTGCTGGGCCCAGAGAAGGCCGTTTGGCTGCATGGCAACCTCTGCGCGGACGCCGGGCAGATAGCTTTCGATGACGCTCTTGAGGACTTCACCGTACTTGCCCCAGACCTTCTTGACATTGCCGGTATATGCGGCATACTGCTGAAGGGTGACGGCAAGGTAGAGAGGAGCCTCTACCTGAGTGGTGCGCTTTGTGAGGCGCTCCGGCTCGTCCTCAATGAGATTGTCCAGGATTTCCTCGAACTCTGCGGGGTTGTTCTTTCCGTAGAGGGTGAGGCCGGCCAGAGACCAGAGGGTTTCCCTGAGAAGGCCGGTGAGAAGCCAGCTATAACCCGCCACGATCTGCTTGCGGCCCTTGTTGTAGCGGATAAGATTATCGGCATTTCGGACCAGCTGGTCATGGTAGGAAGTGATGGGGCCGATTTTTTCTACCGTGGCGCTGAACTTGCGCTTGAGGCCGGCGGCATTCACAACCTCCCCTGCCGATGCGCTGAAGACGATGGAGTCTCCGCTGTGCATCTGGGTTTCGAAGGTACCGGGGACCCAGAGGTCTTCGCGGCAGTCGAAGCCGCGGCGCATCTCGTCCGAATAGGTGACGCCCTTGTACCACACGGGGTTGTACTTGAAGGCGCTGGAGGAGGTGCTGAGCTGCAGGTTCAGGTCCGGGAAGCCCTCATACATGCGGAAGGCGGCGCCGTTCTGCACGGGCTGGAAGGCCAGGCGGGCGGCATCGTTCTCAGTTGTGAGGTCATGTACGCGGCGGAAGGCCAGGAAGGGCTTGATCTCCAGCTTTACGCCTGCGGGGGCGTTAAGGAGCTCATACTTGACCATTACCTGGTTGGCGTCCGGATTAAGGACGATGGACTTACGGAAGACGATTTCGCCAATCTTGTAAGTCACCGAAGGGATGGGGTCCGCGTCGAAGTCCACTATGTACTTGTGGCCGCGGGGCTCGTAGATGTCACCGTAGCAGTGGATGCCCAGGTTGAAGCGCTTGCCCCTGAGGGTAAGGCTTTCGTCCAGGGAGCTCAGGAGGAGGTAACGGAAACCTCCGAAAGCGTCCACCGGCACGGCCAGAAGACCGTGGTAGCGCCTGGTGTTGCAAGTGACGATTGACGTGTTGCAGTAGGCTCCGGTCTTGTTAGCCAGGATAATCTCCCTCTTCAGTGAGTAGGAGAGATTAACCAGTTCCGACTTGTTGAATTTCAAAAAAGCCATATAAGCGAGTTTATACTTTCTTCAAAACCATGGCCGTGCGGGCGGGCAGATACAGGTACAATGTGTGGTTGTAGTCCTGGTTCCCGTTGGGGCATTTACCCGGTACGGCGGTGTGGCGCTCCCCTTCCTTGAGACGGGAGAAACCGTCGTAGACGGCCTCGTCGCTGTCCATCACGTTCACCCAGTCCCCCGCGGGCGCGGAGAAGCCGTAATCGGCGAATGAACCGGAGGGTGAGAAATTGAGTGCAAAGATACAGTTTTTCCTACGGAAAATCAAGATTTTCTTCTGCTCGTCGCTCACCAGAAGCTCCGGAGCCTCGGAGAGAGTGTTCTCCTTGCGGAGAAGGTGTATCATATCCGCGTCGAAGGCCTGGAGCTTTCCATAGCGAAGGAGGCCATTATCGGCCAAAGACCACTGCCTGCGGGCATATTTGTAGGACCAGCCGTTGCCCTCGCGGGGGAAATCTATCCATTCCGGATGGCCGAATTCGTTGCCCATGAAGTTGAGGTAGCCGTCGCCTGCGGTGGCCGCGGTGGCAAGGCGGATGAGCTTGTGGAGGGCTATGCCGCGCTCAACCATATCGTTCTGACTCTCGTTGTTCATGGCAAAGTACATTTCCTTGTCCATGAGGCGGAAGATAATGGTCTTGTCCCCTACCAGGGCCTGGTCGTGGCACTCGGCGTAGGAGATAGTCCTTTCCTCTGCGCGCTTGCCGGTGAGTTCCCACCAGATGCCTCCCATGGACCAGTCCTCGTCACGGAGCTCCTTGATCCACTTGATCCAGTGGTCTGCCACGCCCATGGACATACGGAAATCGAACCCCACGCCGCCAGCATCGAAGGGTGCCGCAAGGCCGGCCATGGCGGAGACGTCTTCTGCGATTGTGAAGCCTGCGGGGTTCATTTCCTTGACCAGCATGGTGGCCAGGGAGAGGTATATGACGGCGTTTTCGTCAACTCCGGAATCGAAGTACAGGGAGTAGTCTCCGAAGTCCTTGCCAAGGCCATGGTCCCAGTAGAGCATGGAGGTTACGCCGTCGAAGCGGAAGCCGTCTATGTGGTACTCTTCCATCCAGTACTTAACGTTGGAGAGGAGGAAGTAGCGGGTTTCGTCCTTGCCATAGTCGAAGCAGCGGGATCCCCATGCGGGATGCCTGCCCTGCGGGCCGCTGTAGAAGTACAGGTTGTCACGGCCGTCGAACTCAGAGAGGCCTTCCGCCACGTTGTCCACGCTGTGGGAGTGGACTATGTCCATAACCACGGCTATGCCTTTGCCGTGGGCGTCGTCCACAAGTGCCTTGAACTCCTCTGGGGTGCCGAAACGGGAGCTGAGGGCGAAGAAATTGCTTACCTGGTAGCCGAAGGAGCCGTAATACGGGTGCTCCTGGAGGGCCATTATCTGGATTGTATCATAGCCCAGGGCCTTTACGCGAGGAAGGACGTCCTTGCGGAATTCCTCGAAAGTGCCCACTTTCTCCTTCTCCGTTGCCATGCCTATGTGGCACTCGTAGATCATGGGATGGGGGCGCTTGCCGGCGTGACCGTGCTTCCACTGATATGGCTTTGCGGGATTCCAGATCTGGGCGGCATAGGCCTTGGTAACGGGGTCCTGCACCACTCTGGTAACGTAGGAAGGGATGCGCTCCCCTCCTCCGCCGGGCCATTCGATATACAGTTTGTACAGCTCTCCGTGACGGAGGAACATCTCCGGGAGGGTTATTTCCCAGTTGCCCTGCCCAAGAGGTTTGAGGGCATAGGCTTCCGTGCGTTTCCAGTTGTTGAAATCACCGATGAGGTAGATTTTGGAAGCGTTGGGGGCAAATTCACGGAACACCCAGCTGCCGTCTTTGCAGCGGTGCATTCCATAGTAGATGTGATTGTTTACGGCATCTTTGAGAAGGCCGTCCCCGGCGATATGCCTCTTTGTGGCCAGTATTCTCTGGTGCCTTGCCTTGATGGCATCCTTGAACGGTTCCAGCCACGGATCTGTCTTGTAAATCTGTTTCATATTGACCACTAAAATACAAAATTATTTGCTAAATAGCAAATGTCCGAAATTTGAGGTTTTTTCTTATCTTTGTGGAGTTATGGGAAAGGACGATGTATACGTAGATCTTGTTACTCTGCTGGGCGCCGTAAAGGAAACGGTGACAGAGAGTTTCCCCGTGCCCGTGTGGGTAAAGGCAGAGATTAGCTCCTGGAGCCCCAGGGCCAACGGCCACTGCTATCTGGAACTGAGCCAGAGCCGCGGCGGCAAGCTCATCGCCCAGTCCCGCGCCATGATCTGGAGCTGGAAGTACCTCACGCTCAAGAAGTATTTCGAGAGCGAGACCGGAGAAACACTCAAAGCCGGCATCACTGTCCTGGTTCAGGTAAGGGTTTCATACAGTGAGCTTTACGGAATAAGCCTGTCCATAGAAAACATAGACCCGGCGTTCACCATAGGTGAAAAGGCCCTGGAGAAGAAACGCATCATAGAGCGCCTGGAAAAGGGCGGCTACATGGAAATGCAGAAGGAGCTCGCGCTCCCGGAACTCCCCCGCCGCCTTGCCGTCATTACCTCCAAGACCGCCGCCGGTTACCAGGATTTCCGCAACCATCTGGAGGCGGGCGGGTACGCCATGGTCCATGACCTCTGGGAGGCTATGATGCAGGGGGCGGATGCCCCGGATTCCATCTCCGAAGCCCTCCTGGAAGCGGCTCAGAAACAGTACGATGCCATCCTCATCCTCCGCGGCGGCGGCAGCGAATCGGACCTCGCCTGCTTTGACGACGAGCACCTTGCAATGGCAATCGCCACCTGCCCCGTTCCCGTGGTAACTGCCATCGGCCATGATAAGGACGTACACATAGCGGACATGGTGGCAAACACATCGGTAAAAACGCCCACCGCCCTGGCAGATTTCTTCGTGGATCTGTTCCGCAAGCAGGACGATGCCCTGGACGCCATGGCAGACCGCATCCGCACCGCCATCTCCAGCCGCATATCCTCCATGGAAATGGCCATACAGCGCCGTGGAAACAACATTTCCAGAGGCCTCTTGAATAAGTATGGTGCCGTGGAAAAGCTGTCACTTAACGCCGCCCACCGCATACGCTTTGCAGCCAGCGCAAGAGTGAGTCAGGAGTATTCCGTCGTAGCCTTGAAAGAGGCCAGGATAAACGCCACGGACCCACGCAGCATACTTTCCCTAGGATACGTCCTGGTAACGGGCAAGGACAACAAAGTCCTCAAAACCGTAAACAAAGTGGCCAAAGGAGACCGTATAGGCGTCCGCTTCCAGGACGGCTCCCTCACCGCCAAGGTGGACGAGGTTTACACCAACCAAACAGATATAACTAAAACCAATATAGCATGAGCGACAAGTTTGATTACGCAAAGGCAATTGAGGAGCTGGATGAGATTGCCGCCAAAGTGGAAAATCCGGAAACCAAGCTGGACGATATAGATGCGCTTGTAGTACGCAGTAAAGAACTCCTGAAGCAGTGCAGAGACTACCTCAGGAGCGTAAAAGACAAAATTGATTCTATAGATAAGGACTAATAGTACTCGATTGTACGGGTATTGGTCCATTCATTGACTTTGATCCAGCCGGTGAGTTCGGTATAACTGCTGACCTTGCCGATAGTCTTTACCCAGTTGCCCTTGGCGTCATACTCATAGGTGTACTCAGTCTTGCTCTTGCCGTAAGAGCTTGAGCTTTCGCTTAGAGTAGGGTCTCCATGCTCGTTATAAGTGTATGTGTCAGTGGTTGTCTCACCCCAGGAAGTATCCACCATCTTTTCTGTGAGCATCATGTCATTGAGGCCCTTCTTGACGTAGAAAGTACGGACTGTGGATTTTACGCCTTCGGTGAAGAAGCCTTCCGTATAGGTGTCGAACATTCCGTTCTCCTGATAAGTGATGGGGCCGAAGTACTCCATGTCGTTCTCGCTGTAATTGGGATAATTGCCTTTGTATTCAACTACAACGGGATCGTACGGGCCGTAAGGGCCGCCGGTGGTGGTCATGGTCATCTTGTCGCCGTTGAAGGTGTATGTCATAACACACTCACCATAGTCGCTACTGTTGATGATAACCTTCGAAAGGTCCGGGACAAGACCAAGCTCAAACACGTGGAAGATGAATCCCGGGTTCATGGGACGGGGAATGAACTTGCCCTTGTTGTTGTACTCAAACTTGTAGGTGGTAGTAATGGTTTTCTTGTCATATGTTTCCACCGTAGTGGACTCTGTAAGGGTACCGTCCTTACTGTATTTGTAGGAGGCCTGATAGTTGTCGCCCTTTTCCGAAGCGATTGTGCCGTTCTGATTGAAATTGGTCACGTTGCCGTATTCGTCGGTAATGGACTTCACGCCCTTGGGGCCAAGCTGGGCGCGGTACCACCAGTTGGAGTTTTCATCGGCCAGGGGATCCTTTTCGCAGGATACCAGGCAGAATGCTGCTGCAATTGCAAAGAAGAAGAGTTTTTTCATATTGGTCAAGTGTTTGGTTAATAATTCTATAGCATAAGGCCTGAACGCACTTTGGCGGCAGTTTCCGGGCCTTTCAGATATTCCACTATGGCAAGGCCGAACTCCACCGCCCAGCCTGCTCCGCGGCCTGTAATGAGGTGGCCGTCAACCACCACTCCCTCCGGTACATAAACGGCACCCTTGGCCTCCATAGGGCCCTGGAAGCCGTCGAAGCAGGTGAACCTGAGGCCGTTTACATCGTCAAGCTGTGAACATACAAGCCCGGGCGCCGCGCATATTGCCGCCACGGTGCCGCCGGCCTCATAATGGTCACGCATAAGGAGCATGATATCTGCATCCTCTGCAAGGTGCTTGGTTCCGGGCATGCCGCCGGGGAAGATCATAACATCGTCCTTTGTGGTACCTTCCTCGTCAAACTCAAAGTCATGGCGGTTTGCGTCCACGCTTACCTGAAGGCCGTGGGAGCTTTCTACGATGTACTCGTCCGTAATGCTCACAAGCCTTACGTCCACTCCCCCGCGAACCAGGACGTCCCTGGTGGCAATGGCTTCCATGTCCTCGAAACCGGGAGCCAAAAATAGTGTTACACCTTTCATGAATTTTGACTATTTTTGCAAAAATACAATTATTATGGAGAAATTCAATGCCAAAGAGGTTAAAAACCGCGTAGTCAAGTGGATTCAGGACTGGTTTGAAGAGAATGGAAAGGGATGTAACGCCGTAATAGGCATATCCGGCGGCAAGGACAGCAGCGTAGTAGCCGGCCTCTGCGTGGAGGCCCTTGGAAAGGACCGCGTGATAGGTGTGACCATGCCCAACGGCATCCAGCCGGACATTGCAGACAGCATAAAGCTCATCAATCATCTCGGTATCAAGAGGTACGATATCAATATTGGCGAATCGTTCAAAGCCCTCATGGCAGAAGTGGAGGCTAAGCTTGGCCACGAAGCCAGCGCCCAGACCCGCATCAACATGGCCCCGCGCCTCAGGATGACGGCACTCTATGCGGTCTCCCAGTCCAACAACGGCCGCGTGGCCAACACCTGCAACCTCTCGGAGGATTGGGTTGGCTACAGCACCCGCTACGGGGACGCCGCCGGTGATTTCTCCCCCCTTGGCGGCCTCACCGTCCAGGAAGTAAAAGCAGTGGGAAAAGAACTCGGCCTTCCCATAGACCTCGTTGAAAAAGCACCCTCGGACGGCCTCTGCGGCAAGACCGATGAAGACAACCTTGGCTTCACATACGCCGTCCTTGACCGCTACATCCGCACCGGCGTCTGCGAAGACCCGGACACCAAGGCCCTTATTGACAGGAAACACGAGCTGAATTTATTCAAGCTAAAGCCAATCCCCCACTTCGAGCCGTAAACGTTCATTCCGGGCTTCCCACCTCACCACCCATCCACCGAAAAGGCGTTTTTGGTGGACAAGTTGCCGTTTTGACGGGTTTGTCCACGGAAATGCCGGGTTTGGTGGATAAGTTGGCTATCGTATGACGATACGCTCTATCCTGCGGGGGACGGAGGCGAGGATTTCGTAGGGAATGGTGCCAAGGATGCCGGCAAGTTCCGTGACGGTGGGGTCTTCCCCGAAGACGGTGACGGTGTCTCCCACTTTGCAGGGGATGCCGGTGACGTCAAGCATGCACATATCCATACATATATTGCCGATGGTAGGAGCACGGTGACCGTTTACGGAGAACGATGCGGCGCCGCGGCCAAGATGACGGTCTATGCCGTCTGCATATCCCACGGGAATGGTGGCGATTGTGGTGCCTTCGGTGGCCTGGCCCCATCGGCCATAACCTATGGTGTCTCCCGGTCCTAATGTCTTGACCTGGAGGACTTTGCACTTGAGGGAAGCAACCGGGGCAAGCTTCTTTCCGGGGATGGCGCTTATGCCGTAGATGCCTATTCCAAGGCGGACCATATCGAACTGGAATTGCGGGAAGCGCTCTATGCCGGCGGAGTTGAGGAGGTGGCGCATTGGCATGTAGCCAACGGCATCGGCAATTATGAAGGCGTTCTTGCGGAAAAGTTCCACCTGAGCCAGGGTAAAAGCGTCCTGCTCCGGATCTTCCGCCACGCAGAGGTGGGAAAAGATGCCCTTGACCTTGATTTCAGGCGTTACCTTAAGGTACTCTGCCAACTCCTTAAGTTCAGATGTCACGAACCCCAGGCGGTGCATGCCGGTATCCAGTTTAATGTGGACGGGGTAGTCCATTAAGCCACGCCTGCGAAGGGTTTCCACCAGGATTTTGAGGGAATCCAGATTGGGGATGCTGGGTTCCATGCGGGTGTCGATGATTTCGTCATAGAAATCCGTGCCCGCAGTGAGTACAAGAATGGGCAGAGAAATACCGTTTTTCCTCAGTTCAAGGCCTTCTACAGGGTATGCAACTGCAAGATAATCGGCCCCGGCGCGCTGCATCATGGCGGCGAATTCCACGGCACCGTGACCGTACGCGTTGGCCTTGACCAATACCAGAAGCTTGGTCCTTGGCTCAAGAAGCGAGCGGAAGTATCTGTAATTCTCCGTGCAGCCTTTCAGGGAAAGCTCCAGACGGGAGAAATCATCGGTGCCAGTATGCATTCAATTCTGAATTATCATGCAAAAATACGAAATATTTGTGTATTTTTGTGAAAAACGGAGAATATGTCATCTACAAGTATTTGGATAATAATGATAGCGGTAATGGTTCTGAGCCTTGTGGTTCAGAGCATGCTGCAGTCGAGGTTCAAGAAGTATTCTGATGTACCTATGGGCATCACTGGGGCGGAGGTGGCGTCAAGGATGCTGGCGGCGCACGGTATCAGGGACGTTAGCATTGTGTCCATACCCGGCAAGCTTACGGACCATTATGATCCAACTACAAGGACGGTGAATCTGAGCGAGGAAGTGTATTTTGGCAGGTCTGTTGCGGCGGCTGCGGTGGCTGCGCATGAGTGCGGTCACGTGGTTCAGCATGCTACGGGCTATGTGTTCCTGAAGATGCGTTCTGCCATGGTTCCGGTGGTGACCTTCTCCAATAATATCGTGTCCTGGGTGCTTTTGGCGGGGGTTCTGCTCATTAACATATTCCCTTCACTGCTGTGGATTGGCATAGCTCTTTTTGCTGTTACTACGCTGTTCAGTTTCATAACCCTGCCTGTAGAAATCAATGCCAGCGCCCGTGCCGTTAAATGGCTGGAGAACGCCGGCATAGTGAGTTATGAAACCAAACCCATGGCCGTGGATGCATTAAAATGGGCCGCCTATACCTACGTCATTGCCGCCCTTGGCTCCCTGGCCACGCTTCTTTACTACATCTCCCTGGGAAACCGCAGGAGTTAGTTTCCCTCCCATAGTGCATTTATGCCGTAAAACGCGCTGGCGGACGTCGGGCGCGACGTCCGGTAGTGCAAAAATGGGCAAAAACGCACTTCCGTCCGCAAAAACGGCCATTTTCAGGGACGGAGGGACTACTTGGCTCTGGTGTAGACCTGGATGGGGCAGCCTTCGAAGTCGAAGTGCTCGCGGAGCTTGTTT
>CAMJJZ010000020.1 GCA_946406275.1 uncultured Bacteroidales bacterium
CTCTCCTTGGTCCCGATGTGGCCGGTATCATGATGACCAACCCCAACACCCTGGGGCTGTTTGAGACCCAGATCAAGACCATCGCCAAGCTGGTTCACGATGCCGGAGGCCTGCTCTACTACGACGGCGCCAACATGAACCCCATGATGGGCGTTGTGCGTCCCGGAGACATGGGATTCGACATCATGCACCTGAACCTGCACAAGACCTTCTCCACCCCTCACGGCGGAGGCGGTCCCGGCAGCGGTCCCGTGGGTGTGGCAAAGCGTCTGGAAGACTGCCTCCCGGACATACGCGTTTCCGGTTTCCACGGAAACTTCGGCGTTATCCTGAGGGCCTATGCATACATCCTCTCGCTTGGAAAGCAGCATCTGAGGGAAGTGGGCCAGTATTCTGTCCTTAGCGCAAACTACATAAAGGAAAGCCTCAAGGACGTTTACAAGCTCCCTATAGAGGGTGTCTGCAAGCACGAGTTCGTATTTGACGGCCTCATCAACGACGGCGCCCATGACGACGTTCCCGGTGCCACTACGCTGGATGTTGCAAAGAGGCTCCTGGACTACGGCTTCCACGCCCCTACAATCTATTTCCCGCTCCTTTTCCATCAGGCCCTGATGATAGAGCCCACGGAGACGGAGTCCAAGGAAACCATCGACTCCTTCATTGAGGTGATGAGGAAGATTGCTGCAGAGGCCGCGGAGGATCCCAATATCCTTCACGACGCCCCTCACTGCGCTCCCATCACGCGTCCGGATGAGACCGCGGCAGCCCGCAATCCCATCCTTAAGTATCAGGATACGCTTTAAGAATGAATCTTTTAACTGTACTCGACCGGTTCCAGAAAGGAGAACTCCTTGACATTGGGGACGTATTGGGAAGCGACGTGTCGCCGCGGCTCAAGAAGTCCCAGATTGTGAAGGAACTGGCGGGCTACATACATAAGGAACCCGGCAGATGGCTGTCTCACCTAATGGAAAGGGACATCCATCTGCTCCGGGACCTTGTGCATGCCGGTCCGGAAAGGGTACAGTATCAGGATTTTGCATCGTATCCGTCTATTGTGGAGGTGTCCGGCATTGTGGAGTACGATGACTCGGACTCACATTACCACAAGGTCTGGATAAGCCGTGAGATATACGACATAGTTTCCCCGGAGATAGACTCCGTGATAAGCGATGTTGAGCTCACAGGCCAGTATGAGCTGGAGAGAGTGGCCCTTGGCTACCTCAATCTCTACGGGATAATCCCCACCAAGAACTTCCTGGACCTTCTTTTTGACTGGCCGCTGAGCGCCCAGACCAAGAAGGGGGACAATCCCATCCTCAACTTCGTGCAGCGAAGTCCGCTTGTGAAGCTGTGCCGCTACGAGGACAAATATGGGGACAACATGGTCTCTCCCTGCATAGAGAATCCGGAGGAGATGTTCTCCCTCATGGAAGAGTTCAAGCCGGCGAAGCAGCTCAAGGCTTTCTCCCGCTCCCAGGTGCTGGAGGCCGGCAGCGGAGCCCCGTACTTTACCGTGGGCATGGATACGCCGGAGGGAAAGGCGCTTGACGCCGTGTACCGCAAGGCCGGATTCACGGGCTTTGAGCTGGTGAAGGCGGAGCACGATACCTGGATAGAGGCGCAGTATACTGCAGCCTCCAATCCGGGGCTCTTCGACCCCATCTATGATGCTCCCAAGGCCAATTCCTTCACGGACAGGGAGTGGGAGAGAATGTGCATGGCGGTGTGCGACTATGCAGACAGCGTCTCTAAATGGTGCCTCCAGGGCCGCAGTGCCCGCGAATCCGGAGAGTGCCTCTGCGACCGCAATGCATGGAAGGCCCCCGGCGAGGAGTTTATTCCGGAGCTGCACGCCGGTGAGGACTACCCGCAGTGGACCATGCCGGAGCCCACGGTGAGCGACGGCTACGGGGGCCTGTCCAGCGACTTCCTCACGGGCTTTGCCCTTCCTCATGTGGCACCCGACGATCCCTGCCCCTGCGGCAGCGGTCTCCGTTATTGCCGATGCCATGGAAAATACCTCTCATAGCATTCAGATAGAGCCCGTAGCGTACTACAGGGGCCCTTTCGGGTCCAAATTCGGCATACCTCGCCAGAGCGGGCTCACCGGGGTAGAGGGCCGGATTGTCTTTACCGATAAATATCGCGTACGCGAGGCTCTCCGCGGTCTGGAGAGCTTCAGCCGTATCTGGCTCATATGGGGCTTCTCCGCCAATAAACCTGCAAAAGGGGAGTGGCAGCCCACCGTGCGTCCGCCAAGGCTTGGCGGCAACGCCTCCATGGGCGTTTTTGCCACACGCTCGCCGTATCGTCCCAACCCGCTTGGGCTTTCCTGTGTAGAGCTTGTGAAAGTGGACGATATGGAACTCGTCGTCAGGGGCGCAGACCTGGCGGACGGCACTCCAATCTACGATATCAAGCCGTACATCGCCTATGCCGACAGTTTTCCGGATGCCGTGTGTGGTTTCGCCCAGGACGCTCCCAGGCCAAGCCTTAAGGTTGTAATCCCGGATGACCTTAAGATATCGGCCCAAACCAAAAATGCCCTCAGGGAGGTGCTGGCGCTGGATCCCAGGCCCGCCTACCAGGAAAGCCCGGAGAAAGAGTACGCCATGACCTTTGAAGGGGCCGATGTGGTTTTCCGTGTAGTGGAAGGTATACTTACCGTTATAGATTACAGGCCGCTGGACTAGAAGTCCAGGTCTACTCCCACGTTTATAGTGAAGTTCTTGCTGGCGGGGCCGTCCCTATGGGTGAGGCGCCAGAATCCGTCTACCCTGAAGAAGCGGAAAATGTTGGAAATGCCTATGCCGGCCTCTATGTAAGGGGTTTCAAGCGTACTGCTGGCGTGCGGAAGCTTGAAGGGAGCATTGGTTGAATTGGCCTCCGACAGGGTGCCCCAGGCGCAGCGGATGGTAGCCACCTCGCGAAGGTCCAGCTTCTTGATAAGGGGCAGTTTGCCAAGGAAGAATCCGTTGAAATTATGCTCGTAGAAGAGGTTCATCCAGCGGTCGCTTATGAACTCGTAGTAGTCCATGCAGGAGAAGGCCCAGCGGTCGTGGAAATAGGTCTGGTTGGCCTCGTGGAGCTTCAGGAGAGGGTAAGGGACGCTTCCGAAGATTATTCCGCCTCCGGCCTTGAGGTTGCCGAAGCCAAGGAAATTGGAAGGTATCATCCAGTCTATCACCATGTCGGCCCTGAGGTAGGGATCAAGGTCGTGGGAGAAGCCGTTGAATCCGTAACGGAAGTTGAAACTGGTTACGGGATACTTGGTGTAGACCTGGGTTTTCTTGAAGTAGTTCCTGGTAACTTTCTCGTCGTGGGAGAAGCGGAGGCCAAGGCGCAGCTCGTCCATGCCGATACTCTCCGCAAGGGTGTTGTCCTGGCGCAGAAGGGGAACGTCGTCATTGCCCCAGATGCGTATGTTGCGGTATTCGATTGCCGCGGAGAAATCCGGCACAAATTCGTGCTCGTAGCGCGCTCCAAGGGTGCGGACCATGCTCTGCATGGTGCCCATGTCCCTTGCAAATATGGACGAGAACATGTTCTGGGCGCTGAATACGCCGGTGCCGCTGGAAAGCTGCTCAAAGTCCCTCTTTGCCCACACTTCCAGCTTGCGGGTAGTTTCCCGCTTTATCATCCATTCCACCTTGCCGTTCCACTTGAAGTCCTGGTCCTTGAAGCCATAGCCCACATAGCCGCCAAGGCGCACTGTCTTGGAGAAGTACTTCGTGGTGCGGCCGCCAAGCTGAAGCCTGAGCCCTTCCGTATCATTATAGATTATGGTGCGGGCCCATCGGCCAAACTCAAACTTCCAGGGTTTCTGCTCTATGTACTGGGCGGAGAGGGCGTGAGTGATCAGGTAGGTCCACTTGTAGAGCGGAGTGTCCTGGATGCTGTCTACCATCTCGAAGATGCCTTTCTCGCGGTCCGACAATGCGTACGGGCGCGCATCGGCCCAATACTCACTGTCTCCTTCCACCAGGTTTTTCACTATAACCTGGTTCTTGGCTTCCAGTACTTCCGGGTCTTCTATCGGCCCAAAGACGGGATCTCCGAATACTTTGGTCCTGTTGGCAAGGAAGGAAACTATCTTGGCGTTGTCGTTGAGGGTTACGGAGAAGTCCAGGAACAGTTTTTCCTCCCTGTTGAACCAGCGTCCGGAAGGCAGCCGGTGGTTCTGGATCTCTACGTTTATGTGCCTTATCCAGTTGACGTTGGATTCCCCGGAGAGGGAGGCATGGACGCTGCGGATGCCGAAGTCCTCTGCGTCGATGAGCATTTCACCGTCTACGGTAGGGGATGTGACCAGTTTCTTTGGATGGAAGCGCAGGACGTATGTCTTACGGCCTTCCACCTGGAGGCTGTCCACCAGGAAGTAGTTGTAGAAAATCTGGGACGATGACGCAATGGGGTTAGGAATCTCCAGGCTGAACACCGCCAGGGTGTTATCGTAGAAGTTGGTGTTCAGAAGATAAGACCCCGTGAACTGGCTCAGTGTGTTCTCCTCGTCAAAACCGGAAATCTTGTTTGCAAGGATCTTTTCCCTGTCAACGCCGCGTTCCTTCGAGTGATAGAGTTCCGAGCGGGTCTCTGAAATCATGAAGGGGATATAGGACTTTCCGGTAACTACGGAGGTGTCTGCATAGTTCTTCACAAAGCCAAGATGGCGGTCCACGATTCCCATGCTTATGAGGTCCTCAAGGTTTGTGGCATCCATCTCAATCTTGGTGTAAAGGTCTGCCTTCCAGTCCTCTGCGTTGTGGGGGTTATGCCCGGAACGCGCGGCGTCTATCTTCCTGAGGATAGACTTGATGTAGCGGTTGTCCGGCTTTACCAGGGCGGCCTGTAGCTGGCTGATGTCCTGTTTGAGATGGAAGTTGGCCTCGGAGAATGAACCCTGAGGAACCACTATGCTCTGGGTGTAGTAACCTATCATGGACGCCGTGAGGATCTTGGCGTCGGAGGAACGTGTTTCCAGGCTGAAATTGCCCTCAAGGTCCGTGGAGATGCCTATCGTGGTGTTGTCAAAGTAGACGCTGACAAAGGGTATGGGCTCTCCGGTAGCCTCGTCAACCACCTTGCCCCTGACCCTTGTGGTCTGGGCTGCCGCCGCAAATGCGGTAGCAATCAGAAGCAGTATGACAAGGTATCTCTTCATCTTAGTATAGCCAGCTGAGTATGGTCAGGACCCATTTTGCGGGGAGTATCCTCACAAGAAGGCCCACAGCCTTGTAATCTATGCGCGGAATAACGCGGACGGCCATATGGCGGCGCCTGAGCTGTTTCAGAACCGCTTTTGCTATTACGTCCGGGCTCATTCCGCCAAGCTCGTCCTTCTCTATCTTGGCAAGGTTCTTCTTCATGCCCTCCGTGTACGCAGGGTCATCGGCCTTTGAAATCATCTTTCGGGCCGATGTGAAGCCGGTGGACACATCTCCGGGGAGTATGCTGCAGCACTGAATGCCTGTGCCTTTAAGCTCCAGGGAAAGGCTCTGGGAAAGGGACAGCAGCGCCGCCTTTGCAGACGAGTAGAATCCCTGGTAGGGGAGCTGGAGCACAGCCATGACGGAGGTTATGGTGATAATGCGGCCGAAGCCCTGCTTCCTGAATACGGGAAGGCAGCAGCGTATGGTTTTGAGGGAGCCGAAGTAGGTTGTCTCGAACTGCTCCCTGGCTTCTGCGTCCGTTGTGTTCTCTACCGGGCCGTAAATACCGGCGCCGGCGTTGCATACTACGGCGTCCAGGCGGCCGTCGGCCTTGATTATCTCCTTGACGATGTCTTCCGTAAGCGCTTCGTCATTAATGTCCAGTTTTACGGGCACTACAAGGGGATGCTCTACGGGAATGGTACCCCTTCTGGAAGCGGCATATACCTTGATGCCGGCCTTTGCCAGCGCAAGGGCCGTTGCAGCGCCTATTCCGCTGCTGCCTCCGGTTACAAGAGCTACCTTTACTTCCATAGTTCCGATCTATTTACAAAGTTTGACGGCATGGGCATCTGGTATACGCTGCTGCGGAGGAAATCCCCAAGCTGGTTCTCCGGAATGGCGTCCAGGGCATCTACGGTAATGGTTTCGCCTATTCCCACACGCGGATGGGTTCCGCGTTTGTTGTAGCACTCGTGGAAAAG
This sequence comes from uncultured Bacteroidales bacterium, assembly GCA_946406275.1. The sequence continues at coordinate 6,140 of CAMJJZ010000020.1, forward strand.
GCGGACAAAGCGGATGCGGTAGTCCAGAAGGCCCAGGGCATAGTAGAAATTGGAATTACGGTCCCAAAAGCGGATTGGTACCACCGGGACGCGCGCCTTACGGATGAGCTTGATGGCGCCTTCCTGCCAGGGGCGCTCGTTTATGGTCCAGTGCTCCCTGGGCTTGAGGTCTGCCACAGCCCCGGAAGGGAAGAGGCAGAGGGGCTCTCCGGATTTAATCTGCAAAAGTGCGTTCTTGATTCCGTTTATGCTGGTTGCGGTGGTTTCCTTCCTGGTGGTAGTGGGATTCACTGAAATGAAATTCTGTGAAAGCCCGTGCACCCACATCAGGAACTCGTTCACCATTACCTTCACCTTGGGACGCACGTGGCCTATGATATCTACCAGGCAGATGCCGTCCAGATGTCCGTAATTATGGTTGGAGATGGTAATGAAGGGACCTTCCGGAAGAGCCTGGAGCCTGTCCGGGTTGCCAATGCTGAAGTCTATCCCGAAATCGTCCAGTATGGCTTTGGCAAAGTCCGGACCCGGGGCGATGCCGGCTTCTTCCACGCGGTGGTGAGTGTGGTTGATTCTGCCGATGCCCGTAACGGCCAGCCCCAGTTTAAACAGGAGCCTGCCCATACTTCCTTTGAAGACGGGTGAAAGCTGGGGTGCCTGTTCCGGGGTAATGATCATTACTTATCCTCTTCCTGTTTCTTGATGGGGTCTATCTTGGCAAAGTACTTTATATCCTTGAGGAAACTTACCAGGTAGAATCCGCCGATGAGAAGTGTTACGGCTACTGCGATGTAGTCCATGATGCCAATCATGAAGTCGTTGTGGAAAAGGGTCATGGGGCGCTTCCACTCAGTGAGCCAGGGAATGTAGATGAAGCAGATGTTGGTGATGAAAAGCAGCAGACGGAACTCCGTGGGGCCAAGGCCTGCGTAAGTGAGCTTCATCTCTCCCTTGAGGTGGCAGTCAATGTAGACGTAGATGCTCAGCATGAAGTACGCTACAAGGGCCATCATGGCAAATGACAGGTTCACAAGGGGGCTTGCACCCACGCCTATGAACATGATTGTCTCGTTTATTACATCTACGTTGTGGTCGATGTAGAATCCGTAAGTCTTTCTCTGGGTGTTCCTGACGCGTGCCAGTGAACCGTCCAGGGAATCTCCGAACCAGTTTACCAGAAGGCCGAAGCAGGAGAGCCACAGCCAGTTGAGATTAAGGTTAGAGAGGGCGTAACCTGTAGCTATGATTATTGCTCCCAGAAAACCCACAAAAGTGAGCATGTCCGATGTTACCCATGCGGGCATTCGCTTTGCCATTGCAACCAGGACCTTCTTCTCCGCCTTGTTCAGGATGGATGTCTGAATTCTGGTGGCCTGTTTTTTATCTTCACTCATTAAAATAATCTTGTTAATTTTTAAACTTACAAAGTTACTAATATTTTTATATAAGACAAAGAATTGCTATTTTTGCAAACGTGTTCAAGAAGATATTATACGCCGTTCTAATTGTTTCTGCCTTTGTTTTTACGGTCTGGGCTGTAAAAACCGTGAAAGTGTCGCTGGAGCAGAAACGCTGGCTTGCCCTGGGCCCCATAGAGAACCATCCCAAAAGAGTCTACGACGTTAAATTCGCCCGCGAGTTCAACGACATGAACGATGTCCAGCTCGCCGCAGCCCAGGTCCTGGGAGTTCCTCCTGTAAAGGACAGGGATGAGGCGGAGCACGCAAAGAAGAAGCTTGTGAAACTGGAGGATACGGATTCCTACGTAGTGGATTCCCTTACCCACTCCATACCGTATCTGGTGCCGTCGGCAAAGGAGCTTCTGGACAGGATAGGGCAGAATTTCCTGGACTCGCTTTCCAGCAAGGGCTTAAACCCCAACAAGCTGGTAATCACATCGGTACTTCGCACAGAGGCCGATGTGGCAAAGCTCCGCAGGCGCAACACCAATGCATCGGAGAACTCCACCCATCGTTACGGAACCACCTTCGACATATCCTACTGGCACTATGTGAGAGTCCCGGAGCTTCGCGGGCGTCCGTACCAGGATGTGCCCCCAGAGTACCTCAGAGCCGTGCTTTCCCAGGTTCTCAAGGACCTTCATGACGAAAAGGCCTGCTACGTCAAATATGAGCGCAAGCAGACCTGTTTTCACGTAACCGTAAGGAAATAATCCCTAACTCTTGTTTTTGAGATGCCTCTTCTGGAAGCGGTTGAGGAGTTTCTTTATGTTCCTCCAGCCAATCTTTGCAAAGGTGTCCGAGTGACGGTTTATCTTCTCCGGATACAGTTCCGCAAAGGTGATGAGTATGCCGGAGTCGTAGATGTCCCCGAACTCGTCGTTTATTCCCGTTCCGAAGTAAATCATTGAGGGTGAGACGTTCATATAGGTGTTCACCAGCGGTGGAATGGACACGCCGTGCTTCATGACCTCCGCCTTCAGGACCTTGTAGTCTTCCTTGAAATCGTTCCCCTTGAAGAGTTTGAGGTACTTCTTCTTATTCTCCACCTTCACTTCCTTGCGGATGTGGATGAGACGGCTCTTTTTTCCAAAGTACATGCGCAGGAATACCATGATGATTTCCCTGGCTTCCTGGGGGTACTCCTTGTAGATGGTCATCTTCCCGAAGAAGTGGCTGATGCGCTTCTTGTACAGGACGCCCAGTGCGGCTATGCCGTCAAAGAGGTTGTCCAGTGCGTACAGTGTCTTGGCCCCGGCCTTGGAGCTCTGGTATTCAAGGGATACGAAGGAACGTCCAAGTTCCAGAGTATAAGGAAGATACTCTTCGATGAACTTCTTGGAGAACTCGAACATGTGGGACGATGTGAGGATGGGCTGTCCGTAGCGGTCGTAGACGGCCTCGTCGCAGATGCAGAAACGGTAGCCGCCGATGATCTGCTCCGCGTCCGGATCCCACAGGACAAGCTGGCGGTATCCGTAGGCAGGGTCCGTATCGAACTTGTCTATATCCAGGGGCTCGCCGGTGCCGCCGCCGTCGTTGCGGAAGGCTATTTCGCGCAGGCGGCCAATCTCTCGGATTACGTTAACCGCTTCCGGGCCAACTACATACAGCTTATTGCCGGCACGGTTGGTGTCGCGCAGCAGGGTTTCTTCATTGAGTTCTGCCTTGAGCAGCTCTTTGTCCACGGGGGGAATAATTGGTTTCATAGTTCGTACACTTTTTCTCTGACCCACTGAGCCCACTCCAAGGGGCGTTTTGAATTGTCGAAATGGCTCCAGGGGATGGGTTCGCCTATTACCAGGCGGAATGTCTTGCCCTGGGCCTTGTAAAGCTCGTCCACAAGAAGGATCATTGCGAGGGGAAATTTCTTGTTGATACCCGTCACCTTACCTATCCAGTCTACAAAATAGAATTTGCGGGAATTCTGGCCGTAGAAATGCATGGGGACTATGTCCCTGTGGAATTTGACGCTCTTTGTGAGGAAAGTCTTTGTCCACTCCACGTCCTGGATCCTGCCCTTTATCTTGCGGGATACCTTCCCGGCGGGGAACATGAAAATCTGGTCCGTAGAGGAGAAGATGGCGTCGGTTTCCGCCGCAAGGGTCCTGGCCTGGGCGTGGGACACTTTATTCACTGCTATCATGAAGCCGTCCAGCTGGTGGAGGTTCATGAGGAAGTCGTTGACCATGCACTTGAGGTGGCCGTCGAAGTGCCTGCCGAATACGGCTACGGCATTGATTGCATCTACCCCGCCAAGGGCGTGGTTGCCTGCAAGACAGTATCTTGTGCCGTCCGTCTTTAAATTCTCAAGGCCTTCTACGTTCACGGTAACCCTGAGGTACTTAAGCACCTGCTCTGCGAATTCTACGCCGGTGTATCCCTTGCGGAAGAATTCGTTGAGCCAGTCCTCGTGCAGGATCCTTTTGGCAAAGCGGATGACGAAACGCGGCGTTTTGGGGCCGAATTTCGCCTTCAGCATTTTTTCGACATTTATGGTATAGTCGGTCATTTGAGGGTTTAGGTTTACGGGATGTAAAAATACGGAAAAAAACGCAAAGTATCACAAAAAAGCCATATATTTGTATTATGAAGGGAAGAAGCTTTAAAGAAGTTTTTCTCAAGCTGTGCCTTTTCTCGGCAACATCTATGGTAGGGACCATCGTAGACCTGGGTCTGCACTGGGCCCTGTCAAGTTTTGTGTTCGACGGCAACTACTGGGGAAGTTTCTGGATAGCCCCGGTCATCTCATTCGAGGTGGCTGCAATGGCAAATTTCGTCATAGCTTATTTCTTTGTATGGAAGGAAAGGGTCACATACCGTGGAAGCCGTTCTTTCTGGAGGCACTTTGCCGGGTACAATGCTGCGGGCGTAGGTGCTTTTATCCTCAAGTTCATCGTGATGCAGGGCGTCCACTTCCTCTTCCTCTCCCTTGGATGGCTTCAGGAATACTCGTTCGAGCCCGTCATATGTAACCTCATAGGCCTGTGTTTCTCCGGCCTTTTCAATTTCTACATGAGCGAGTTCGTGATATTCAACAAGAAAAGAGGTTGACTCAAAAGTGACATGAACCAACGACCTCCGGGTTATGAGCCCGACGAGCTACCGACTGCTCTTTTAGTCGCCTGCAATGAGCCTGCGGGCTTCTTCCGGGTCAATTCCTCTAAGCTCAAGTGCCTTGTCCTTAAGGCTTTCTATCTTGTCTTTCCTCTCTATAACTTTGTTCTCAATAAAGATGGAAATGCTGGAGAGGACGTAGTATATAACCGTCTGGATTGTCATGGCCTTTATCTCTGGGGCCACCAGGGAGAGGGAGCCGCCTGCCGTGTTGAGGTTGATGAACGCCCGGCACCCGAAGGTGGAGGGAAAAATATAGCCCACATACTGCCAGAAAGGCGGAATTGCCGTCTGCGGCCATGAGAAACCGGTAAGGAACAGGCATATTGGAGATATGCTGAGGAAGAGGACAAATACAGTTTCCCTCCTTGTTATGAGAGACGACCACGTGAAGGTGAAGAAAATGCAGTCAATGACAAAGAACACCAGGAGAACCATTATGTCCGTCCATTCTCCGCGTTGAGGAAGTCGGAACAGCCATGGAATTAGAAGCGCGATGAGCGTCCCCGTAACCATGTAGATGGAGAAGTATGCCGTTCCTCGGCCAAGCAGCACCCTCCCTATTCCGAGTCCCTGAAGGCCCTTAGACATGGATGCGAAGCTCCTGTTCTGTTCCCTGAGCGTGCCTGCAAGAAGCGATGACCCGTAGAACATGGTCTGCTGGATAACAAGCAGGAGGGCGGCCGATATGAAGAAGATTGTGTATGAGAAGGGCTTGTTGTAAGGCATGCTCTCGTCTGACAGCACCGGTTGCACGGCCTGCCATGCCGCCTGTGCGTCCATTCCTGAGGCAAGGTAGCGTTCCATCTGGATCTCGTGCATCTCGTCCAGCATCGTGAGGCTGGTACCCATGGTGAGGCACTTGTAGTAGAGGAAGCTGGACATATCGGCATAGGTGGAGATAATGCCCTGCTCTCCGCGGACAAGGCGCGCGTCAAAGTCCTCCGGGATGTAGATAATCCCGTGCACCAGCCCTTTCTGCATCATCTCTTTTGCCTCTTCCATGGAAGCCGCAAACATGAGGATGTTGCATTCCCTGGTGGCGTCCACCTTTCGGATGAAGCGTCTGCTGAAGGCGCCGCCGGAGTTGTCCACCACTGCCACATCCATCTCGTCCACAGTTCCGTTCATGTAAATGAGGTTGTAAAGTACCGGATACAGCAGCCCTCCGACAAAAAAGATCACAATGACACCGGAGTCCGAGAAGATGAGCCGGAGCTCGTTTACAAATATTTTGTACCAGTCCCTTATCCAGGTGCCCAGGTAGCTAATTCCTTTCATAGTCCTGATATTTATATGCATGTCCAAGCCTGCCGATAAGCGTGAACGGCAGGAACAGGAAAAGTAGCAGATGTACCGACTCCTGCCACCATCCGGCAAAGCCGCTTCCCCAGATTGTCTCCTGGACATGGAAAAGGTAATAGTGCCTCAGGGGGAAAACGGCGCTGAACCCCTGTACATACGGCGGCATTGCTTCCACCGGGAGCGAGAAACCAGCCAGGGAGAATCCCAGCACGCTTATTATTGCTCCCACACTGATAGCCAGCCTCAGTACCGGGAACAGCTCCACTATGAAAAGCCCCAGGGCTTCGGATGCGCTCACAAGGAGCAGTATGTCCAGGAACATCCAGCCGATATGTCCCTTGAGGGGGTATTTGAGCCAGTGGAACAGGAGCAGTTCAAGCGCTATTCCAAGCACCGTGAAAATGATGTTGTATGGAAGCAGCTTTCCCAGAAGGGCCATCTCCACGGAACCGCCGGCGGTTTTCAGTAGATGCTTGGACGTGCCGTACTTCAGTTCTGAACCTACGGCGTAGATGGTGATGAGAATAACAATCATCTCCAGCACGCCCGGGAGCAGCACTCCGTTGAGGTACACGCCATAGTTCACGGCCGGATTCCCTATCTGGTGCTGGTCCAGTACAATGGGCTGGATTCGTCCCATTATCTCCCTCTCGTTCATGCCTTTAAGCCGCAGCACCTGCCTTTGGACAGCTCCGTTGGTAAGGTTCACCATGGTGAGGATGTCCTTGTATGCAAGCGCGCCTCCCACAAAATAGAGGGAGTTCACGTAATAGCTTATGTGCGGCTGGCGGAAAGCCTGGATATCGGCATTGAAGCCTTTGGGAATCACGATGAAAGACGTGATGCGCCCCGTTTCCATGTGCTCCCTTGCAAGGTGGATGTCGTCATAGTACACCACCTTTCCCAGCTGGGTGCCGTCCAATTCCCGGGCAAAAGTCCTGGAAGTGGAACTATGGTCCTCGTCAACAAGGCCGATAGGGAGATCGTGCGGAAGCCCGTCCTTCATGAACGTGATGTAGAAGACGGCATTCACTATGAGCACCCCCACCGAGGCAAGGATGTACACCGGACGCTTCAGAATGATGAGAAGCTCCCTCCGCACTATTTTTACAAGCTGTTTCATCTTTCAGTGTCAACGATCATGATTGCGCTCATCCCCGGACGAAGCCCTGCAATCTGATAGTCCGGGCGGGCGCGGACCTCGAAGGTGCGGGTGTCGAACTCTCCCGTCTCACGCGTGGCCTTCCAGGTGGCGTATGATTCCCTTGCCGCAATATAATATACCGTGGCCGATATCCTACTGCCGTCCAGGGCGGGGATGCTGAGTTCAATCCTGTCTCCGCTCTGCATGTTGTGGAGGCGGTCTTCACGGATGTTGAAGGTGAACCACATGTCTGAGAGGTCCTCTATGGTCATGATGGGGGAGCCCTGGCCTACGAGTTCTCCAACCTTGGGGTAAATATCGGCCACAACGCCGTCACAGGGGGCTGTGAGGCGGATTTCGTCAAGGTATGAATTGACCAGCTCCACCGCCGCATTGGCCCTTTCCACAAGGGCGACGGCGGCATCCTTGTCTTCCTGGCGTGCGCCTTTCACCGCCATCTCCCACTGGCTGCGGGCTGCTCGGGTTGTCGCCTTGGCGGCGTTATACTGCGCAAGGACTTCGTCGTATTTCTGGTCGGAGACTACCTTTTGGTCATGGAGGCTCTTGATTCTTGCATAGGATTTCTTCATCACGTCTTCGCCAACCTTGGCTTTCTGGTACATCTCATAGGCACCGGTGATTTGTTCGCTGCGGGCGCCGTTGTAGGCCTTGTCCTTCTGTGCGGTTGCCGCGGCTTTGGCTGCCGCGGCTTCGGCAATCTTGGAACGGATTTCCGGGGAGTCAATGATGACCAGGGTGTCTCCCTTGTGCACCGCTTGCCCTTCCTGGGCGCGGAATTCCTCTATTCGGCCCGGAACTTTGCCGGAAACGCGGTACTCCGCTGCCTCGGCCTCTCCCTGTATCACGTAGGGCTTGGGCCTTGACACAATGTAACCAACCGCCGATACAGTGAGCACTATGCATATAAGTGCCGCAACGCCAATGAGAATGTTGTAGTTTTTCTTTTCCTGTTTCATATCAATAAATCTCTGTTTTATATCCTTCTGCCTTCCTGAGTTCTGACATTGCGGTCTGGAGTTCCGTCCCTGCGTCAATCCAGTCGCTGTTTGCGCTGAGCCATGCCGTATGGGCGCCAAGTACCGTGGATGTCGTAACCACGCCGGCCTCATAGCCTAAATTGGCGCTCCTCAGGTTTTCTTCGGCCACATCAACCGCGCTCCTTGTCATCTGGAGCCTCTCCCTGGCTTCTTCCACTATCACCCTCTGGCGGGCAACCTGCAGGGTGACAAGCTCTCTTGTGTCTTCAAGTCGGTCATGATACTGTCTTGCCTCGGCCTTGGCCTTCTTCACTTTCCAGATTCCTTCACCGCCATGACAGATGGGTATTTTCACCATTACCCCGGCCGACAGCGCACATCCCTGGAAATTATTCTGGAAGCCGTTGAAGCAGTTGGGGTTTGTGATGCTGCATGCGCCAACAAGAGCCACCACAGGCATCATGTCGGCGGCCGCTATCTTAACCTTCCTGTCATAAATGTCGGCCGCAAGGGTAAGGCTCTTTATTTCCGGGCGGGAGTCGTAGACATCTTCAATGCTTTTCCCGGAGAGATATCCCGGATCCGGGACGCCGTCTGCGGTTTCATCGGCAAGCACGATTTCGGTGTCAAGAGGAAGGCCTATCTTCTGGCACAACAGCATCTTGGAAAGGGCAAGTCCGCTGGTAGCCTTGGTGAGGAGGAGGTCGGCCTCATTTACTTTCACCTTTACCTGGAGGGCGTCTGACATGGTGCCCGTGCCGGCGTCTACGGAACGCATTACGTCATCTTCCATCTTGTGAAGGAGCTCAGAGTAGCTCTGGGCGAGTTTTTTCTTGTTGGAAATGGAGATAATCTGCCAGTAGGCGTGGTCTACGTCGGTAATGATCTCGCTGCGGCTGGTCTCCAGCTTGCTCTCGGCAAGTTCCTGGGCCTTGGACGCCATTATGGCGCTGTTCACAATCTTTCCTCCTGCAAAAACGGGCTGCTCAACCACAATGGAGCCGCCCATTATATTGTGAAGGTCAGGATGGAGGGCGGCGTCAATTTCCTGGCCGATTGCATTGACCGGGGTTGCTATGTCCGGCATGATTCCGGTGTTCCTGACAGTCTCCAGGATTGCCTTTCCGTGTTCCGTGGCTTTCATCTCGGCACTGGCCCATATCTTGTCGTCCAGGGTGGTGCCCATGTTGCGGATGCGCTCTGACTGCTCCTCGTTTACAAGGGCCACGTCCCTGTTGTTGTACATATAGCCTCCTACGGCCGATACCTTGGGGAAGAAGTATGCCACGGCCGTCTTTTTGTCATATTCGGCCATCTCTGCGGCGGCCTTTTCCATGTCAAGCTGCCTGCTGTTTTCCACTGCCATCCGGCGGCAGTCGTCAAGTGTCAAGGTTCGCTGTCCCTGAGCCAATGCTGCGACTGGTACAAACAGCGCGGCAAGTAAGATGTCAATCCTCTTCATGTTCTTAAAAATTTTGTCTAATGCTATGCAAAAAGGTTGCCTTTCTGTCGCTTGTCATGTGCCAAAAAGGTGCTACTATTGGTATTTTGGTAGAATTTTAGTATTTTTGTGGCATGAACGAGAAACTCCTTGACGTAAATATTTCGCGCATTCTCTCCCTTACCGGGGTTGTGAATGAATATGTCCTTGGTACTGACATCGTCCTTGGTGAAGCCCACGGAGACAGGGTAAAGGATGAACAGAGCATATTGGATGTCCTACATTACCCGATACGGCTGGACTGCTATGTTTTCTTTTTCCTCAGGAAAGGGTATATACGCCTTGAATACAACCTTGAAGCCCTTGAAGTGGGGGAAGGGACCCTCCTCGTTACGTTCCCGGGCAGTATAATAAGGATATCGGATTATGAAGAATCCAAGGTGGCAGACTCTGAGCTCTATTTCCTCATGGTCTCCAAAGAAATACTTGGAAAACTCCAGCCTTCAATACTCCGAAACCCCTGCCTAGTATTCTCTGAGGAGGATTACGCCCTGGCCGAGGACTATTTCCACATAGCAAGGAGGGTGATGAGTTCTTCTCGTGAACGCAAGGAAGACATCATTGTGCCGCTCCTCTCCTCCTTTGCAAACCTGGTCTCCGGGGATGCCATGCTCCGTAACAGCGAGCGTGGCCCGGCAAGCAGGCAGGAACTCCTCTACGAATCCTTCATAACCCTTGTTACGGAGCACCACATGAAAGAGAGGGGTGTGGCGTTCTATGCCGATAAACTGAATATCACCCCCAAGTATCTCTCGAGGGTGATAAAAAAAGTGTCCGGCCGCTCTGCGCCGGACTGGATAGATTCCTTTGTGATTCTGGAAGCGGAGAACCTCCTCAGGTACTCAGGCATGAGCGTGAAGGAAATAGCCTATGCCCTTAACTTCAACAGCCAGAGCCTTTTCTACAAATTCTTCCTGTCACATACCGGGATGGCTCCCACTGCTTACAGGTAGCTACCTGATAAATCCGAGGATTCCTCACATTACATATCTAAAC
>CAMJJZ010000021.1 GCA_946406275.1 uncultured Bacteroidales bacterium
CTATCCCCTCATACACCGTAAGCCTCACCGATTTCAATGCGGTAGGGGACGGCGTCACGGACAACACGGAAGCTTTCCGCAAGGCTTTCGAGGCCCTGGAGAAAAGGGGCGGCGGAAAGCTCGTGGTCCCGGACGGCATCTGGCTCACCGGTCCCATCGGCCTTAAAAGCCATACGGAACTGCACCTTGCGGACAATGCCGTAATAGTGTTTTCCACCAACCAGGACCTGTATCCCATAATCGACACCAACTTCGAAGGCCTGGACGTAAGGCGCTGCCTCTCACCCCTTTATGCCGATGGTGAAACCGACATTGCCGTCACCGGAAAGGGCATCATCGACGGAAACGGCGCCGCATGGCGTGAACTCAAGCGTCGCAAGGTGGGGGACGATACCTGGAAGGCCATGACCAAAGGCCACGGAGTACTGTCGGAGGACGGAAGCGTATGGTACCCGGACGAAGGTTACCGCCGCGCCCGCCTCACCGCCGGAAGCCTCAACTACCAGGACCAGTCCCTCCCGGAGGACGAGATCAAGACCTTCCTCCGCCCGGTGATGGTGTCCCTCAAGAATTGCGAGAGGGTGCTTCTGCAGGAAGCCACCTTCCAGAATTCCGCCTGCTGGAACATTCATCCACTTTGGTGCAAGGACGTGACCATCAAGAGTATTACGGTCCGTAACCCCCACTACTCCACCAACGGCGACGGCATAGACATCGAGGCCTGCGAGAACGTAATTCTCACCGGATCGTCCTTCGACGTAGGGGACGATGCCATCTGCATCAAGTCCGGCAAGGACGCCGACGGCCGCCGTCACGCACGCAAATGCCGAAACCTGGTAATCACGGACTGCACCGTGTACCATGGCCACGGCGGCTTTGTGGTGGGTTCCGAGATGTCCGGAGGTGTGGAGAACATCCTTGTGAAGGGCTGCCGATTCATGGGAACTGACGTGGGACTCCGCTTCAAGAGCACCCGCGGCCGCGGCGGTCTGGTGAAGGACATCTGGTGCCAGGACATCTACATGAAGGATATCGTCACCTACGGCGTAATCTTCAACCTCTATTATGCAGGAGTAGCGGCTACGGAGCTCAAGGACGGAGAAACCTCCGACATCCAGCCCGTGGACGAAACCACGCCCGAGTTCCGCGACTGCCACTTCAGCGGCATCGTCTGTGCCGGTGCAAAACAGGCCATATACATCAACGGCCTGCCGGAACTCCCTGTGAGCGGCCTGGACTTCACGGACTGCACCTTCACCGCCAAGAAGGGCGTTGAAATGCATTTCCAGAAGGATATCACGTTCAACAACGTCACCGTAAACGGAAAAGAAATATGATTCTGACTCTAATAGCAACCGCCATGTTCACCATCCACCTGATGGGGGACAGCACCATGGCGGAGAAAGACCTCCCAAAGGCCGGCGAGGAGCGTGGCTGGGGCATGATGTTCCAGAATTTCCTTGACGATGAGGTCAAGGTTGTGAACTACGCCCAGAACGGCCGCAGCACCAAGAGCTTCATTGACCTTGGCCTTTGGGACAAGGTCTACAATGCCGTAAAACCCGGGGACTATGTCTTCATCGAGTTTGGTCACAATGACGCCAAGGCCGATGATCCAGCCCGATATGCACCCGCTTATGGCGCCTACCAGGACAACCTGCGCATGTTCGTAGACAAGGTCCGTGAGAAAGGCGGCACGCCCGTCCTCCTCACCCCCGTTGCAAGGCGCTGGTTCAAGGCCGATGGTCTGGACCGCAACTGCCACACGGACTATCCCGCTGCAATGAAGGCAGTGGCGGCGGAGAAGAACGTCACCCTCCTGGACGTCACCACCAAGACCCTTGACTGGTTGGACGCCATAGGTGACGATGCCTCCAAGCCGTATTTCATGATATCCACCGGCAAGGACGACAACACCCATACAACTCCCGCCGGTGCCCGCAAGGTAACGGAGATTGTGTGCGGCCTCATCCAGGAGCAGATTCCGGAAATCGCGGAGCACCTTCAGTACTACCACATAGTGGTCTCCGCCGACGGCCACGGTGATTACAAGACCGTCCAGGAAGCCATCGACGCATGCCCGGACTACTCTCATAAGGAGATTACCCGCATCCTTATCCGCAAGGGTACGTACAAGGAGATGGTGAGCATCCCTCACACCAAGTTCCGCCTTTATATTAAAGGTGACGATGCCCGCAGCACCGTCATTACCTATGACAAATACGCCAAGGCCCTCTGGCCCGGCCGTGACATAGCGGTTGGTACCAGCGGCAGCGCATCGGTCTACATCCACTCCAGTTATGTAACCTTCGAGGATATCACTTTTGAAAACAGTTCAGGCGAAGGCAAGGAGATTGGCCAGGCCGTTGCCGTGTTTACGGACGGTGACTTCCTGTTCTTCAACCGCTGCCGCTTTATAGGAAACCAGGACACCCTGTACACATACGGCCGCTTTGGAAAGTTTGGCGGAATCAAGCGCAACTACTTCAAGGACTGCTATATAGAAGGTACCACGGACTTCATCTTCGGGACCAGCATAGCATACTTCGAAGGCTGCCATATCCATTCCAAGAAGAATTCCTACGTAACCGCAGCCTCCACCCTCCAGGGTCAGAAATACGGATACGTATTCCACAATTGTAAGCTCACCGCCGATCCCGGCATAGACAAATGCTACCTGGGACGTCCCTGGGGGGCATACGCCAAGACCGTATTCATCGACTGCTTCCTTGACGGCCACATCCTTCCGGAAGGCTGGCACGACTGGGAGAAGGAAGGAAAGCCGGACACCAAGAAGAACTCCTTCTACGGAGAATACGGGAGCTACGGCCCCGGCGCCCGCGGACCCCGCGTGAAATGGGCGCACAAGATCAAGCCCAAGAACTACACCTTTGAAAAAGTAATGTACCAGAAAGAAGACGGAATCGTCTGGGATCCATACAATAACAAATGAGAAAGAGCGCACTTATCATCATGGTTGCCTTGACCGCATGCACGGCCAAGGCCCCGTTGTCTCTGGAAATTGTCAGGAGCGAAATGTCCAGGAACCCTGAAGCCAGCTATATTGACGGCCAGGAAGGAAACCTCAAGTGGAACTACACCACGGGTCTTGAACTCAAGGCTATGCTTGACGTGTACCAGGAAACCGAAAACAGTGAAATCCTGAACTATGTGGACGCATGGTACGATGCCATCATAGACAGTACCGGAAGGATCTACAAGTACAAGAAGGATAACTTCACCCTGGACCACATATGTCCCGGCCGCACGCTTTTTCAGCTTTACGACATTACCGGAAAGGAAAAGTATCGTGCCGCAATGGATAGCCTGTACGCCCAGCTCTGGGAACAGCCCCGCACCCCGGAAGGCGGTTTCTGGCACAAGAGGGTGTATCCGGACCAGATGTGGCTTGACGGCCTTTACATGGCGGAACCCTTCTATGCGGAATACACCGTCCGCTTTGTGACGGATTCCCTGGAAAGGGCGGAAAACTTCCAGGACATCGCCTACCAGTTCGGCCTCATCTTCGACGCTACGTTCGACCCCGAGACAGGGCTTCTCCGCCACGCATGGGATTCCTCCCGTGAGATGTTCTGGTCCGATGAGGTCACCGGCCAGAGCGCCCACGCCTGGGGCCGCGCCATGGGCTGGTACGCCATGGCTCTTGTGGACGTAATCGAGATCATGCCCTCCGGAGAGGAGCACGACGAACTGGTCCGCCTACTGAACCGCGTGTTCGACCCGCTTCCGCTTTATGCGGATGCCCAGACAGGCATGTGGTACCAGGTGCTTGACCGCCCGTACGAGGAAGGAAACTACCTGGAAGCCACCTGCAGCGCCATGTTCACCTACGCCCTCCTCAAAGGCACCCGCCTGGGTGTCCTGGAAGGCTTCACCACGGACGATGCGGTTACCCGCTACGACGAGCTTCTGGACACCTTCGTACGCCGCAACCAGGACGGTCTCATAGACCTTGAATCCTGCTGCGAGGTGGCCGGCCTTGGCGGCAAGCAGAACAGGGCGGGGGACTACGAGTACTATATAAATGAACCCGTTCGCGCGAACGATCCCAAGGGAATCGGTCCGCTCATCTGGGCTGCGCTGGAATTCGAGAAGATATGAGAATGATACCGTATTATATAATAATAGCCATAGCACTGGTCGCTTCGTGCGGAGACAAGCCCGGGAACAATACCCCAGAGGTTACCAACCCTTCCGCCCCCACCGGCCTCATACTCCATTCCTCTTCCGAGAGCAGCCTCACTTTCCAGTGGGACAATATGACAGCGGCAACTCAGTATGAATGGGCTCTTACTTGTGAGTCAAGCACCGTGGACAGCGGCAATACAAAGGGCCGCAACGTTACTGTGGACAATCTTGAAAAGGCCACCGAGTACGTTTTCACTGTCCTTAGCGTGGGCTCCGACGGATACAAGTCCCAGCCTTCATCCATTACTGCCAAAACTGAAGGTGACACCACAACTCCCGTGGATCCTCCTGTGAATCCGCCGGTGAGCAGCATCGCTTATGCGGATTATCTGATTCCTCAGGCTGAGGACCAGGACGGAAGCGCACTGGCTTTCCCGGGCGCCCAGGGCGGCGGCATGTTCACTACCGGCGGCCGCGGCGGCAAAGTATATCACGTGACCAACCTGAACGACAGCGGTGACGGCTCCCTGCGCTGGGCCATAGGTCAGAGCGGCGCCAGGACCATCGTCTTTGACGTTGCGGGCCTCATCGAGCTCCAGAGCACCCTGGTAATCAAGAACGGCGACGTAACTATTGCCGGCCAGACCGCTCCCGGCGACGGTATCTGCCTCAAGAACTACACCTTCCGCATCAACGCCTCCAACGTGATTGTCCGCTACATCCGCTGCCGCATGGGAGACGAGAAGAAGACCGAGGACGATGCCATGCAGGTGATGGACCACGACGACGACAAGTTCAACAACATAATAATAGACCACTGTTCCGTGAGCTGGAGCACCGACGAGTGCGCATCGTTCTACGGAATGAAGAATTTCACCTTCTCCTGGAACATAGTCTCTGAGAGTCTGCGCGTATCCGTCCACGGTAAGGGAAATCATGGTTACGGCGGTATCTGGGGCGGTAACAACGCTACCTACCACCACAACCTCCTTGCCCATCACGACAGCCGTAACCCCCGCCTGGATCACGACTACGTGAGCACCCAGAAGGGCCCCGTGAGCATTATCAACAATGTAGTCTACAACTGGAGCGGAGACTCCTGCTACGGCGGAGAGAGCTCCAGCAAGAACGGCTCCGACTACCGCAAATACAACTTCGTGGGCAACTACTACAGGCCCGGTCCGGCAACTCCTTCAAACCGTCACAGGCTCCTGAATCCCACCACATCATGCAGCAACTGCGGCGGCACCATCATCCCCGGTCACTTCTATATGACGGGTAACGTACTGCATGGCAATAACGGCGTCACCGCCGACAACTGGACCGGGACCACCGCATCGGCGGAGGTGATTGAGCAGATCAAGGCGAACGAGATGTTCCTCTATGCCGCAAATCCCACAAGGATTGCCATCCAGAGTGCCCAGGATGCATACAATTCCGTAATTGCATACGCCGGAGCAGGCCTCGTGCGTGACCGCATAGACAAGAGAGTCACCAACGAAGCTGCCATCGGCTCCACCACGTACACCGGCAGCAAGGGCGGAACCAAGGGTCTCATCGACACCCAGACCGACGTTGGCGGCTGGCCCGAATACACCGCCACCGACGAGCAGAAAGCCTTGGTGACAGACAGTGACGGCGACGGCATGCCCGACTGGTTCGAAGATGCCGCAGGCCTGGACAAGGCCAAGGCGGCGGACGGAGCCCAGAAGACCATCGACACCAAGGGTCGCTACACCAACCTTGAAATGTACCTGCATTACCTGGTCCGCGAAATCACTGCGGCCCAGAACCAAAGCGGAACATATACTAAACTATAATATTATTAACCAACAAACCAAATCCAATGAAAGCACACAGACTAATTCTTGCGCTGCTGGGAATGGTAACGGCTGTTTCCCTGTCTGCACAGACCACCGTAAAGGGTATTGTGACGGACGAAACCGGCGAACCGCTCATCGGAGCGGGCGTTGTGGTAGAAGGAACCACCACCGGTACCATAACCGGTATTGACGGTGACTACATCATCACCGTCCCCGCCTCCGCCAAGAACCTGGTGTTCTCCTTCATCGGCCTTCAGGATCAGGTGGTCCCCATCGACGGGCGCACCGAAATCAATGTGGTCCTGGCCGCGGACAACACCTTCCTGGACGAGGTAGTCGTGGTAGGTTACGCCACCGTAAAGCGTCGTGACCTCCTTGGCTCCGTATCGTCCGTGGGTTCAGACAAACTGGCGGAACAACCAGTCACCACCGTGTCACAGGCCCTGTCCGGTAAGATGGCGGGCGTCTCTGTGGTCACCACGGAAGGCGACCCCGACGCCGACATCAAGATCCGCGTCCGCGGCGGCGGCTCCATCACCCAGGACAGCAGTCCTCTGTACATCGTGGACGGCTTCCCCGTGGAGTCCATCAACGACATCCCTTCGTCCGAGATCCAGTCCATCGACGTTCTCAAGGATGCCTTCTCCACCGCCATCTACGGTTCCCGTGGTGCAAACGGCGTAGTTATCGTTACCACCAAGAGCGCAGATAAGGGACAGAAGATCTCCGTCAAGTTCAATTCCTATTATGGCACCAAGAAGATGGCCAACGCAGACGCCATCGTGGCTATGGACCCGGAGAACTTCGTAAAGTTCCAGTACGAGCTTGGAGTGATCCGCGACAACCTCAATTCCTATTACAACCCTTACTTCGGTACGTTCCAGGATATAGACATGTACAGCGGCATGAAGGGCAACAACTGGATCAAGCAGGTGTTCGGACATACTGGCAGCACCCTTTCCACGGACTTCTCCGTGTCCGGTGCCGGCGACAAGGTGAACTGGACCCTGGGTTATGCCCACATGGGCGACCAGGCCATCATGTCCGGTTCTACCTATACCCGTGACAACCTCAACTTCAAGGCCAACTTCAAGACCTCGGAGAATACGTCCATCGACGCCAATGTCCGTTATTCCCGCGTGAACGTGCGCGGCGGCGGTGCCAACGGCATCAACGATACCGGTACCACTTCCGGTAACGGCCGTCTCAAGCACTCCGTGAGCTACACTCCCATCCCCCTGCAGTCTACTATCCAGGGTGTGGATGAAGAACAGGACTACGGCGACAACGCTCCGCCGCTCCAGTCCGTGGCCGACAACGACTCCCGCAGAATCCGCACCACCTGGAACGCCAATGCGGCTTTCAACTGGAAGATTAAGGAAGGCCTCACCTTCAAAGTGGAAGGCGGCTTGGAGAAATACTCCCAGACCGATGACCGTTTCTACGGCATGACCACTTACTATGTGGCCAACAACTCCACGGACAAGACGGGCGTCTCCAACCAGCACAAGGAAGCCTTCCGCACCAAATACCGTAATACGAACACCCTCAATTACGATTTCGCGGAAGTCCTGAACAACGAGGACATGAGCCTGACTCTCCTCCTGGGTGAGGAAATGACCATCACCAAGAGCAACACTCTCACCAGCATGGTGGACGGTCTTAATCCTTCATACGATGCACTGATGGCCTGGAATTTCATGTCTTCCGGCACTCCCGCATCCGTGAACAATTACTTCAACCCGGACGACAAGCTGCTCTCCTTCTTCGGCCGTGTGAATTACGACTACAAGCATAAGTATTCCGTGGGCGGAACGCTCCGTGCCGACGGTAGCTCCAAGTTCTCACGAGGAAACCGCTGGGGTCTGTTCCCCTCCGCCGCTGTGTCCTGGACCATCTCCAACGAGGAATGGATGGAAGCCAGCTCCGAGTGGCTGGATCAGCTCAAGCTCCGCTACAGCTTCGGTACCGCCGGTAACAACAACATCCCTTCCGGACAGATCGTGAAGCAGTACGGCGCCACCACAACCGCATGGCTGAGCCAGAGCTCCAACTACTGGATGGCCGGTAAGATCATGAACAACCCTGACCTTACCTGGGAGACCACCATCACCCACAACCTGGGTCTTGACTTCTCCTATTACAAGGGAAAACTCACCGGTAGCATCGAGGTTTACCAGAACGATACCAAGGACCTCCTCATCAACTTCCCCATCACGGGCTCCGGCTATGACAGCCAGTACCGCAACCTGGGCTCCACCCGCAACCGCGGTGCGGAACTCACGCTGAACGCCCCTCTGGTGCAGAAGAAGGACTTCTCCCTGCAGATAGGCGGAAACATCGCCTATAACAAGAACGTGGTTACCAACCTGGGCGGCCTTGACAAGATCACCGCACAGTCATACTGGGCCTCCACTGAAATTGGTGACGACTATGTGGTCCAGGTGGGTCAGCCTCTGGGCAACATGTACGGCTACATCAGTGACGGCATGTACACCACCGACGACTTCAACTGGGACGGTTCCAAGTGGGTCCTCAAGGACGGCGTGGTAGACTGCTCTTCCATCATTGGAGCCACCTACATGATGCCCGGCGCTCCCAAGTACAAGGACCTCACCGGCGGCAAGGACGAGAACGGAAACCCCATTCCTGACGGAAAGGTGACCGTTGCGGACCGCACCGTCATAGGCAACGCCAGCCCGGACTTCACCGGCGGTTTCAACCTGTCCGGTTACTACAAGGGCATCGACTTCGGAGCCAACTTCAACTTCATGATCGGCAACCAGGTTTACAACGCCAACAAGATAGAGTTTACCAGCTCCCGCAAGTTCTCCAACCGCAACCTCCAGAACCTTATGGACGTGGACAAGCGCTGGACCAACATAGACTGGGAAACCGGCGAGCTCATCACCGATGCCGACAAACTCAACGAGATCAACGCCGGTAAGACCATGTGGGCGCCTTTCATCGGCAGTGCCATATTCAGCGACTGGGCGGTTGAGGACGCCTCCTTCCTGAGGTTCCAGAGCGCCACCATCGGCTACACCCTTCCTGAAAAGGTTGTGGAGAAATGGCATGTACGCCGCGCCCGTGTGTATGTGACCGGAACCAACCTGTTCTGCCTCACCAACTACTCCGGTTACGATCCGGAAGTAGATACACGCCGCGCAACCCCGCTCACCCCGGGTGTTGACTACTCCGCTTATCCCAAGAGCATCGGTTTCGTGGCCGGTGTAAACCTCACCTTCTAATCTCCGGGAAATATGAAAAAGACATTATACTACATTCTTTCCGCGGCGGTTATGGTTTTCGCAGCATCTTCCTGCGAGAAGTTCCTTGACTCCGAGTCCCCGTCCGCATTCGACGCGGCTACCGTGTATTCCAACTATGCCCTTACTGAAGGCACCATCTACGGTATCACCGAGGCCTTCTGCGAGGTGAACAGTTACCGCGGCCGTTTCCTTCCCTGGTACGGACACAACACCGATATCGAGTGGTACAATACCTACAAGCCGGGTGACGGCAAGTCCGACATATCGGCCTATGCCTGCCTCACCAACAACTCGCAGCTGAACCTCTCCAACGGTCCCTTCCCGCTCATGTACATGGGCATCGAGAGGGCTAACCTTGTGATCGAGGGTCTCCGCGAATACGGCAATACTGCAGAGAACAAGGACATGGCCTACCTCCTTGGCGAGGCCCTGACCCTCCGTGCCATGATCTATTATGACCTCACAAAGGCATGGGGAGACGTCCCTGCACGTTTCAGCTCCCTTACTTCCGACACCATCTACGCCCCCAAGGACAGCCGCGACGTGATCTACAAGCAGATCCTCGCCGACCTTGACGAAGCCATCCCTTACCTGCCTTATCCCGGCGAGACAGCAGCCACCTCCCGCACCGACCGTGTGAACAAGGTGTTTGCAGAGGGCCTCTACGCCCGTATTGCCCTCATGGCATCCGGCTTCGCACTTCGTCCTGAGGACGATGCTATTGGCACCGGAGACCTTGGTAAGGTGCGTGAGACCAACGACCCCGAGCTCAAGAAGGCTGTGCTTTACCCCAAGGCCCTTAATTATCTTAAGGACGCTTACGGAAAAGCTGCCCTGGAACCGGATTTCGAGACCTACTGGTACAATGTGAACAACATGAACAACCTCATTGCAGGTCCCGCTTACGAAACCCTTTACGTGATTCCTTTCGGCGCAGGCCGCGGCCGTTGGAACTTCACTTACGCCATAAATTCTGAGGGCGCAAGCATTTCCAACGGTGTTTCCCGTGGTGGTGACGCCGGTCCCGTTCCTACCGTTTACTTCAAGTATGCCGCCGGCGACAAGCGCCGCGACGTCACCTGCGTGAACTACAAGTGGAACAAGGACGACACCATCGAGCCCGCAGGCATCGGCAAATGGTACTTCGGCAAGTACCGCTTCGAGTGGATGAAGGCCCAGCCTTACACCGGCGGTAACGACGACGGTATCAAGCCCGTGGTAATGCGTTATGCCGACATCCTCCTCATGGCAGCCGAGATTGAGAACGAACTCAACGGTCCCGCCAATGCCAAGAAGTACGTCGAAGAGGTACGTGCACGTGCATGCGGTGCAGATGCCGCCGCTACTTTCGTGGCTGGCCTGGGCACCAAGGACGCAATGCGCAACGCCATCATAGACGAGCGCGCACTTGAGTTCTGCGGCGAGTTCCTCCGTAAGGCCGACCTCATCCGCTGGAACCTCCTCAAGACCAAGCTGGATGCCGCCAAGGCCGATATGCTGGCCCTCCGCGGACTCTCCGGAGACTATGCCGGCCTGTCCGGCGACATCGCCTATGCATATGCCGACGACGCTATGTCCATAGACATCAAGTTCCTTGCAACCGGCGAAGCCGCCCCTGCAGGTTACGAGCTCTCCACCGGCTATGTGACCAAGTATGACGATGCCAAGAACACCGGCTTCTATACGGAACGCATCAACGGCATCTATCTCACCGACCCCAAGACCGGCGGCCATGCGAAGAACCCGGAGCAGCACATGTTCTGGCCCATCTTCAACGATACCATGACCAACAGCCAGGGTATGATCAAGAACGATTATGGCTACGACAACCTTTAATCCTCTACGGCCATGAAAAGAATCAAATATTTAATTCTCGCAATATTTGCGGCAGCCCTTACTTCCTGCTTTGAGAAGGAAGAGCCCATCGTGGTTGATGAACTGGACCTGGTACGTTGCCTCCAGCCCATGAACCTTAACGCCCGCGTGAGCGCCGCCCTTGGAGATGTGGTAACCTTCTCCTGGGATGTTACAAAGGATGCCGAAAGCTATGTTCTGACGGTTTACACCGACGAGGCGCTCAAGAACAAGTACCTCTCTGAAAGCGTGGCTCCCGCAAACGTTCCTTACCAGAAGAAACTGGATGCGGACAAGACCTACTGGTTCACTGTCCAGGCCACTGCAGAGAGTAAAGAACCCTCAAAGGTGGCAGTCTATGAAAAGTCCTTCAAGACCTTTGCAGTAAAGGACAACCTTTTCCTCAAGGTAACCGCAAGGACCGCTACCAGCGTAACCCTGGCATGGTCCAAGGAAGTCTCCGACTACCTTGACGTTGACCGCATCGAATACGCCCTTCCCGGCGCAGACGCTAAGCTGGGCTCCAAAGCCCTTGCCGATGCCGACAAGACGGCTGCAACAGCCACCATTGACGGTCTGGATCCTGCAAAGGAATACGTGTTCACTCTCTACTACCTCTCCGCATCCCGTGGCCAGGTTGATGCCTGGACAGCCCCTTCCACCGAAGGTTTCACCGAGGTGGCCACCCTTGACGCACTCAAGAATGCAGTCAAGACCCAGGGCGCCAAGATCCTCCTCAAGATGGAGGGCTCTCCCTACGATATCCAGTCCATGGACATCGAGGCCGGCTTCACCCTGGTGGGTGAGGAAAGCGCCGACGGTTCCAAGCCGGTCCTCTCCGGTGAACTGAATATCGCCGAAACATGGGCAGGCACAGACCTCGTCTTCGAAGGCGTCGAGTTCAACGGCGCACCCACCGCAGCTGCTCCCGGCGGTTACGGATTCGCTATCCAGAACAAGAACGGCGGCACCTTGAAGGGCAAGGCCATCGGCAACGTTACCTACACCAACTGCGTGATCACCAACTACACCAAGGGTATCATCTACGAGTGGGGCAACGACATGAAATTCGGCAACTTCACCTATGACAGCTGCGAAATCTCCAACATCAACGCCGACGGAAGCGGCGGCGGCGATGTGTTCGACATCCGTCAGGCAACCACCTTCGACAAGCTCAGCTTCGTGAACAACACCATCATCCAGGGTATGCGTACCTTCCTCCGTATCGATGCAGGTACCATCGGCGCCCTGGTTGTTGACAACAACACCTTCTGGAACCTGAACTTCGTCGACAACACCAACAATGCCGGCCTGTTCGGTCTGCAGATCGTTCCCGGAACCACCTCCTTCAAGAACAACCTCATCCTTGACATGGTGGAGAAGGCTACACTCGGCAGTGCAAACGCCAAGTACAAGACTCCTTCTGACCTATCGATCGCAGCAGCCAACAACTGGTATTACAATGTGGTTGAAACCTACTTCACCGATACCTGGTCTGCATCTGCAGCAGGCATGACGGCACTTGATGCCAACCCCTGTTACAATGCTCCTGCAGGTCTTTTCAACCTCAATCCTGACTCTGTCATCGCAGACAAGGGCGTAGGTGCCTCCAAGTGGTGGACTCCTTACGTTGAGGAACCCGAAGACCTCACCCAGAACGTGCTGGCAGGTGCCCACACCTGGGATTTCTCCAATGCCAAGTTCTTCTCCGGCACCATCAAGAAAGAGATGGTACGTGACGAACTCCTCCTCAGCGGTTCGGAATCCACTCCCATCACCGTTGACGGCGGCACCCTGGTATTCGACAATGCAGCAGTCACCAACCGCAACGGTGTTCCCACCAACGGTTACGTGGCATTCAAGGTTGATGCTCCCGGCTCCGTGGTAGCACGCGCCGCAGGTGAAGGCATCGGCCATCTTATCATCGCCATCCAGCCCGTTGCAGGCGGAGACCTCATCGTCAAGGGCGGTGTAGCTCCCATTGCCGACGCTCCCGCAACCCAGAAGATCCTCATCGGCGACATCACCGAAGCATCATGGGTTTACATTTATCCTTCAGGTCCCGTGGCCCTGGCTCAGCTTGCCTGGTCCAAGGATGTTTCCAAGGTGAACACTGCACTCCCTGCACCTGCTCCCAAGGCAACTCCTTCTTCCTTCACCGCAGGCGAATCTGCCGATGTCACCATCTCCTGGGAGGCAGTTCCCAATGCAGGCGGCTACTCCGTCGTATTCAGCGGCAAGACCTACGCTGCAGAGGAACTCTCCTTCACCATCGAGGGCAAGACCACCTCTATGCTCGATCCGGGCAGCTACGAGGTTAAGGTTTATACCAACCCTGGCAAGGACGATATCTACAACACCCAGTCCGAGGCCGGTATCGCAGCCTTCGCAGTTCTTCCTGCAGGCGGCACCGGAGAGGCCACTGAGTTCATCGTAGACAACGTGGAAGACCTCCTCGCAGCAATCGCCGCAGGCAAGGATCCCATCACCCTCAAGTACAGCGACACCGCTTACGAAATCGGCAAACTTACCCTCACCGCTCCTCTGCACCTGAACGGCCAGACCAGCGAAGGCAAGAAGACCCCGGTCAACGTGAGCATCACCCTCAGCGGTGAAATCGGCGGCAGCGTGGTACTGAACAACCTTGACATCACCAGCACCGACGGCGGTTCTGCAGTTTCCGTCCTCATCGACGACAAGACTGCCGACTGCGCTCCCGTTGCGGATACCGTTGCAATCTACAACAGTAACCTCCACGGAACCAAGGCCCTGTACGACAACTCCGGCAAGGCCGTGTCCAACATCCAGTACGTGATCTTCAAGGGCAACCTCATCACCGACAGCTCCGCAGGTGCCGACTATATCGACATGCGCGCAGGTGCTCACCACAATTTTGTGTTCGAGAACAACACCGTAGCCAACAGCTGCCGTACCTTCGTCCGTACCGATGCCGGTCACGAGATGAATTACGCCACCATCAAGAACAACACCTTCTACAAGGTGGCCACCAACAGCTCCAGCAAGGACAACAACGGCATCCTGCACATCCGCAGCGCCGCCGGTGCAGGCCTGTTCGAGTACAGGGTAGAGAACAACTTCTTCTACTCAATCCTCATCGATCCCGATAACCTTCCTTCCAACGCCAACGGCTATCCCAAGTTCAAGAGCGGAAGCGGACTGGTTCCTTCGGTAATCAAGAACAACTACTTCTTCAACTGCGAAGAGACCCTTGCCGATTACTCCTTCTGGAAGAATCTGTCCAAGGAAGATGCAACCGCCCAGGGCGGCGCCATCCTTCCTTCCGATCCTTGCAAGGATGCAGCAAACGGCGACTTCACCCTCACCAATGCCGTGATGATGAACGCCGGAGTGGGCGATCCCAGGTGGAACTCCATGGCCGGAAGCACTCCTACGTCCGACATTACGGTGTCTGACATCGACGGCTTCCTCACCGCCATTTCCGCAGGTAAGAAGACCATCACCCTTGCAGCAGGTACTTATGACCTTACTGCAGTTGAAGGTGTTTCTGAGGTTGCCAGTGGCAAGATTACCCTTGTCACTCCTCTGAACCTGGTTGGCCAGGCAGGAGCAATCTTCAAGGGAGGCTTCATCTTCAACGAAGGCGTCACATCATTCAGCGTGAACAACCTCGCACTGGATGGCGCCGGCACGGTTGACAACGTATTTGAGATTGCCGCCGATGCAGTTGTTATGAACTCCTTCTCCGTGAAGAACAGCACTGTCACCGCATACAAGAACCGCCTGTTCTACATGAACAAGCTTGGTTCCGTGAATTCCGTTGAATTTGACAACGTGATTGTCACCGGTGTTTCCGGCGCTGATTTCACCAGCGGCGACTTCATCGATGTCCGCAAGGGCACCATGACCGCCCTCAAGGTCCGCAACAGCACCTTCGCCAACGCAATCCGTACCTTCGCACGTATCGACGGTGCAGTTGTCTGCGGCTCCATCCTGGTGGAGAACAATACCTTCTACAACAACTGCTACGTTGACAGCAAGGACAACAACGGTATCTTCCACGTACGCAGCACTTCCGTCACCGGTGCAAACCAGGTGATTGTGAAGAACAACCTCTTTGCAGCCATGCATCGGGCATTAGAGACACCTGGACAGTCCCAGGGCTTCCCTAAGCTTGTTTCCAAGGCTTCTTCTGCAATTGCACTTCCGCAATTCAGCCATAACTACTTTGCAGATGTAAATACAACGGAAAACAACACCGACGCCGAATATAGCTGGTGGGCTTATTCCGCCCAGGATGTTGCTACCGCAGGTTATGGTGTGGTTCTGACAGCCGATGTATTCAAGGATGCTGCAAACGGAGACTTTACCATTGTCCACGACCTTGTTGCCAGTGAGCATGTTGGTGATCCCCGCTGGATCAAGAGCGCTCCCGCTGCAGGTGAGGCCTTCAAGGTTGCAAACGTAGATGACCTTGTAGCGGCACTCGATGCAGGCAAGGACGTAATTGCCCTTACCGGCTCATCCTATGACCTCACAGGCCTTGAAACCGCTTCCGCCGGCGTAATCACCCTTGCAAAGGGTATTACCCTGAAGGGCGTTGCTCATAACGGCATCAAGCCCGAAGTCATTGGCGGCTTCAAACTTGCGGCCACGGAAGGCGACTTCGTCCTGGACGGTGTAAGGCTCAATGGCGTTTACGACAATGCCGGCACCGAGGTAAAGGTTGGCAATATGATTGACATCGACGCCTCCACCAATGCCGGAAAGATTGTCCTTCGAAACGATGAGATTTACGGTTACGCCAATCGTCTTATCTCCGGTTCAGGTGAATCTTCCATCGAAGGTGTGGAACTTGAGAAGGTTACTGTTCATGATTTCGGCACCAGCGGAGACTTCATTGACTTCCGCAAGGGTACTCTTGGAACCGTGAAGATTGAAAACAGCACATTCTACAACGGTATCCGGACCTTCCTGAGGATTGATGCCGCTGTGGTCTGCGGTGCTGTAACCGTTCAGAACAACACCTTCTACAATCTCTGCTCCGTGGACAGCAAGGATAACAACGGTATTATGCATGTGCGTTCAACAACTGGTGTCGCACCTGCAGCGCTTTCTTCAGCCGCACGCCGTATCCTGGTTACAAAGAACATATTTGCAGCCATGCATAAGGCATCTGATACGCCTGCGCAGGCCAATGGTTTCCCGAAGCTTGTATCAACGGCATCTGAGAAGATCAAACATCCGTACATTACGGACAATATCTTCTTCGACATTGAAACCGCCGAGGGTTACAGCTGGTGGAATACAATGACCTCTGAAGATATCGAAGCTGCCGGTACCGTGCTGGACGAAACTCCGTTCTCCGGAGATACCGCCTCCGGCAAGTTCACCGTCAAGACAGCCTACAAGGGCTACGGTGACACCCGCTGGTAAACAATTATCAAGGGAGCCGGGGGTGATACCCCGGTTCCCTTCCAAGTTAAAACACTGTAATTATGGCATTCATCAACAAAGACTTCATGCTGCAGACCAAGACTGCACGCAAACTGTATCACGAGCATGC
>CAMJJZ010000022.1 GCA_946406275.1 uncultured Bacteroidales bacterium
TCATCAACACCACCATCCCGCACGAGCAGGTGGCCCGCTTCGGCGGCGCCGAGGTTTTCATGAAACCCGCTGCTCCCGGTACCGGTGTGAAGGCCGGTGGTGCTATGCGCGCCGTCTTCGAGAGCGCCGGTGTACAGAACGTGCTTGCCAAGAGCAAGGGTTCTTCCAACCCGCACAACCTGGTAAAGGCCACCATTCAGGCCCTCACCGAGATGCGCGACGCCTACACCGTGGCCGGCCTTCGTGGCATTCCCATGAGCAAAGTGTTTAACGGTTAATCCAGAGAGACTATGGCAAAGCTTAAGATTACCCAGGTCCGCTCCAAGAATGGAGAGACCAAGCGTCAGATCGCTAACCTGAAGACTCTCGGTATCCGCAGGATGCACCAGACCGTAATCGTAGAAGATACCCCTATTACCCGCGGTATGCTCGAGAAGGTCCAGCACCTGGTTTCCTATGAAGTAATTGACTAAGGAGGACAGAGAGATGAAACTTGAAAATCTGAAGCCCGCAAAGGGCGCTACCCATAACAGCAAGCGCGTAGGCCGCGGCCAGGGTTCCGGTAAAGGTGGCACCGCCACCCGCGGTACCAAGGGTGCCCAGGCACGTGCTGGTTACGAGCACAAGGTTGGTTTCGAAGGCGGCCAGATGCCTATCCAGCGTCGTCTTCCCAAGTTTGGCTTCAAGAACCCCACCCGCGTTGAGTACAAGGCTGTCAATGTTGCTACCATCCAGGCCCTGAGCGAAAAGCTCGGCGCCAAGGAGTTCGACATCGAGGCCCTCATCGCAGCGGGCGTCGCCTCCAAGGGTGACCTCGTGAAGGTTCTCGGCAACGGTGAAATCACCGCAGCCGTAGAGGTCAAGGCCAACGCATTCTCAAAGAGCGCAGTCGCAAAGATTGAAGCAGCCGGTGGTAAAGCAACCGTAATCGAGTAATCAAGCGATGAAGAAGTTTTTTGAGACAATTCGCAATATCTACAACATCGAAGAGCTGCGCAAGCGAATCGGTTACACGATTCTGCTTGTGCTGATCTATCGTCTGGGCAGCTTCATCCTCCTTCCCGGCCTCGATCCCGAGGTTCTGAAAGGCGGTATCAGCGGCACCCAGGAAGGCCTCGTCGGGCTTCTTAACATGTTCTCCGGCGGTGCTTTCGGTAACGCTTCGATATTTGCACTTGGCGTGATGCCGTACATCTCGGCATCCATCGTGGTCCAGCTTCTGGGCATGTTCGTTCCCTCCTTCCGCAAAATGCAGATGGAAGGTGAGAGCGGCCGCCGCAAGATGAACCAGATCACACGCTACCTCACCGTGGCAATCCTTGCCATCCAGGGTCCTGCCTATGTGGCCGGTATGATTCCCGCCGCAGCACGCACCGTCACCTGGAGCCCGTTCATGTTCAACCTGGTTTCCACCGTCATCCTGATGGCCGGTTCCATGTTCGTAATGTGGCTGGGTGAGAGGATTACCGACCGCGGTATCGGCAACGGCATCTCCCTTATCATTATGATAGGTATCGTTGCCCGTCTTCCTTACGCCCTTGTTGCTGAAGCCGGCCAGAAATTCACCGGCAACGGCGTGGGCGGTCCCATGTTCTTCATCGTAGAGATGGTTGTATGGGTGCTGGTCATCATCGCTGCCATCGCCCTTGTGCAGGCTGTCCGCAAAGTTCCGGTACAGTATGCCAAGAGGGTTATCGGCAACAAGCAGTACGGCGGTGTCCGCCAGTACATCCCGCTCAAGATCAACGCAGCGGGTGTGATGCCCATCATCTTCGCACAGGCCCTTATGATGTTCCCCATGCTGCTTGGCCGTTACGATGCCACCCGTGGTATCGCCGCCGCCTTCTCCAGCTACACCACCATCTGGTACAACCTGGTATTCGGCCTCCTGGTCATCGTCTTCACCTATTTCTATACCGCAGTCACTGTGAACCCCACAATGATGGCAGAGGATATGAAGAAGAACGGTGGCTTCATCCCTGGCGTAAAGCCCGGCAAGAAGACCGCAGAATATCTGGACAGCATCATGACCAAGGTTACCCTCCCGGGTTCCATTTTCCTGGCCATCATCGCCTGTCTGCCTGCTCTCGCCAACATCCTTGGCGTGAACAACCAGTTTGCCAGCTTCTTCGGCGGCACCTCGCTGCTAATCCTTGTTGGTGTGGTCCTGGATACCCTGCAGCAGATTGAGAGCTATCTCCTGATGCGCCACTACGACGGACTGATGAAGACCGGTCGTCTTACCGGACGTTCCGGCATGTAATTATTGAATGTAGTATCGAAATTCGATATGGTAAGGCCCAAGACTGAAGAGGAAATCGAACTGCTCCGCATTAACGGAGACCTGGTATCGAGGACACTTGCAGAGGTCGGTAAAATGGTCGCCCCAGGTGTGACAACTGCGAAGTTGAATGAGGTGGCCGAGACCTTCATCCGAGACCATGGTGCAGTTCCTTCCTTCAAAGGGTTCGAAGGCTTTCCCGCAGCTCTCTGCATGAGCGTGAACGATGTGGTGGTCCACGGTTTTCCGTCGGAACGCCCCCTTGAAGAAGGAGACATCGTTTCAGTAGATTGCGGAACCCTGTACAAAGGGTACAACGGAGATTCGGCATACACCTTCCCTGTTGGGGAGGTGGACGCCGAGACCCGGAAGCTCATGGATGTCACCAAGGCATCCCTGTACAAGGGCATCGAGGCTGCAGTGGCAGGCAACAGGACAGGCGATATCGGATACGCGGTGCAGTCGTACGCAGAATCATTCGGCTTTTCCGTTGTCCGCGAACTTGAAGGACACGGACTGGGAAAGGAAATGCACGAGGATCCCGGCATCCCCAATTACGGGAGAAGGGGCCACGGAGCACGCCTCCAGAGCGGAATGGTGATATGTATTGAGCCTATGATTTGTGCAGGCGGAAG
The DNA here is from genome assembly GCA_946406275.1 of uncultured Bacteroidales bacterium. The sequence continues at coordinate 2,917 of CAMJJZ010000022.1, forward strand.
AGGTGTGTATCTTGCAAAAAATGGTTGGGCAGTACACACATCCGATCACAAGAATGCGGCGCACTACGAGCTTACGGTTGTTGTCCGGCATGGCAAGGCTGAACAGCTGTCGACTTTCGATTACATTGAGAAAGATGGTTCGATTAAATTTTAAAGTGAAGTTTAAACTATGTCCAAACAAGTAGCTATCGAGCAGGATGGAACAGTGATCGAGACGCTTCCCAACGCAATGTTCCGCGTTGAGTTGGAAAACGGCCACGTCCTCCTCTGCAACATTTCAGGTAAGATGAGGATGAACTTTATCCATATCCTTCTCGGTGACCGGGTAAAGGTAGAGATCTCACCTTACGATTTAACCAAAGGAAGAATTTCTTTCAGATACAAATAAAAACTAGATAACGATGAAAGTCAAGACCTCCATCAAGAAACGCAGCGAAGACTGCAAGATTGTCCGGCGTAAAGGCCGCCTGTACGTTATCTGCAAGAAGAACCCCAAGTTCAAGATGCGCCAGGGTTAATGTGTAACTAATAAAAGTACAGATAGAATATGGCAAGAATAGCCGGTGTTGATTTACCGAACAACAAACACGGAGTTATAGGTCTTACCTATATCTACGGTATCGGCCGCAGCAGCGCCCAGAAGATTCTGGACACCTGTGGCATCGACCCCACCATCAAGGTCGGAGACTGGAACGACGAGCAGGTAGCCGCAATCCGTAACCTCATCAACAGTGAGTACAAGATTGAAGGTGAGCTCCGCAGCTCCGTACAGATGGACATCAAGCGCCTCATGGATATCGGTTGCTATCGTGGCATCCGTCACCGTGCAGGTCTCCCCGTCCGCGGACAGAGCACCAAGAACAACGCCCGTACACGCAAGGGCCGCAAGAAGACCGTTGCCAACAAGAAGAAGGCAACCAAGTAAAGTCTGATGAATTATGGCAAAGAAAACTACAACAACAAAGAAGAGAGTTGTCAAGGTTGAGGCTTATGGCGAAGCCCATGTTTCATCGACCTTCAACAACGTCATCGTCTCCCTGTGCAACGCCCAGGGTCAGGTGATCAGCTGGTCCTCCGCCGGCAAGTGCGGCTTCCGTGGTTCCAAGAAGAATACCCCCTATGCCGCCCAGATGGCAGCAGAGGACGCCGCAAAGACCGCTTTCGACGCAGGTCTCCGCAAAGTAAAGTGCTATGTAAAGGGCCCCGGAGCAGGACGTGAGTCCGCAATCCGCACCATCAACAACGCAGGCATCATCGTCACAGAGATCATCGACGTGACCCCCATGCCCCACAATGGTTGCCGCCCCAAGGGACGCCGTAAAGTTTAATTAATTAATTAATGAAGAACTACTATGGCAAGATATACTGGTCCTACCACCCGCATCGCCCGTAAGTTCGGCGAGCCCATCTATGGCCCTGACAAGAACTTCGAAAAGAGAAACACTCCTCCGGGACAGCACGGCCTTGCTGCAAAGCGCAAGAAGCAGAAGGAATACGGCACCCAGCTTAAGGAGAAGCAGAAAGTGAAGTACATGTACGGTGTGCTGGAGCGTCAGTTCCGCAACACCTACGCCCGTGCAGCCCGCATGAAGGGCCAGACCGGTGAGAACCTCATCCTCCTCCTGGAGGCCCGTCTGGACAACCTCGTGTACCGTCTGGGTATCGCTCCCAGCCGCGCCGCTGCCCGTCAGCTTGTCCTTCACCGTCACATCACCCTGGACGGCACCGTTTGCAACATCCCGTCCTGCCAGGTGAAGCCCGGTCAGGTTATCGCTGTCCGTGAGCGCTCCAAGAGCCTTGAGGTCATCCAGAACTCCGTAGCTTCCGCCGCCAAGTACTCCTGGCTCGAATTCGACGCCAACACACTTACCGGCAAGTTCCTTAACGTTCCCGCCCGCGAGGAAATCCCCGAGAACATCAACGAACAGCTTATCGTTGACCTCTACTCCAAGTAACAGATTTAACACCCAAAAGACTTATGGCAATCTTAGCATTTCAGAAACCGGACAAGGTTATCATGCTGGAAGGCACCGATACCGTCGGACGTTTCGAGTTCAGACCCCTTGAACCCGGCTACGGCCAGACCATCGGCAACGCACTCCGCCGCATCCTCCTTGCTTCCCTGGAAGGTTTCGCCATCTCTCAGATCCAGGTGAATGGTGTTCAGGACGAGTTCCAGACCATTCCCGGCGTCATCGAGGGAATGCAGGACATCATCCTCAACCTGAAGCAGGTACGCTTCCGCAGGATGGTTGAAACTGTAGACTCCGAGGTGGCTTCCATTACCATCAGCGGCAAGAGCGAATTTACCGCTGAGGATATCTCCAAGGGATTGTCTTCTTTCACGGTGTTGAATCCTGAGCTGCACATCTGCTCACTGGAGCCTTCAGTAAAGATCGAAATCACCATCACCATCACCAAGGGCCGCGGCTTTGTCCCGGCAGAGGAAGAAAGGGATGAGAACACGCCCATCGGAACCATTCCCGTGGACGCCATCTACACCCCCGTCAAGAAAGTCAACTGGACCGTGGAGAACTTCCGCGTGGAACAGAAGACCGACTATGAGAAACTCCTCCTTGAGATTGTGACGGACGGTTCCATCAGCCCTGAGGCCGCACTGCAGGATGCAGCCAACATCCTCATCTATCACTTCAAGCTCTTCACAGACGATAAGAAGATCGCCATCGAGTCTGCCGTCGAGACAGACAGCAAGGAGCTTGACGAGGAATCCCTGAGGATGCGTCACCTTCTCCTTACCAAGCTTTCCGATATGGGTCTCTCCGTGAGGGCATTCAACTGCCTCAAGGCCGCCGATATCGACACCTTCGCAGACCTGGTTTCCTACAGCCGCGCAGAGCTCATGAAGTTCCGCAACTTCGGCCGCAAGAGCCTCTCTGAGATCGATCTCCTGGTAGAGAAGATGAAGCTTTCCTTCGGTATGGATGTCACCAAGTACAATATTGAACCTAAGAAAAAGATCGTTTAACAATGAGACACAATAGAGCAGTCAATCATCTTGGTCGCAAGAGCGGTCACCGCAAGGCGATGCTCGCCAACATGGCATCCTCCCTCATTCTGAAGAAGAGGATCACCACCACCGAGGCCAAGGCAAAGGCCCTCAAGCCTTATCTTGAACCCCTCATCACCAAGTCCAAGGAAGACAGCACCCACTCCCGCCGCGTTGTTTTCAGCTATCTGAAAGACAAAGAGGCTACCGCTGAACTCTTCCGCACCGTAGCTCCCAAAGTGGCAGACCGTCCCGGCGGATACCTCCGTATCCTCCACACCGGTTTCCGCAGCGGTGACGCATCGGAAATGGTCATGGTAGAACTCGTGGACTTCAACGAGGCAGCCCTCGCCACCAAGAAAGAGGCCAAGAAGACTACCCGCCGCAGCCGCGCCAAGAAGGCCGAGGCCGCTCCCGCAGCCGAAGCTCCCGTGGCCGAAGCACCCGCTGAGGCTCCCGCAGAGCCCGCAGCAGAAGCACCTGCAGCAGAGTAATCTCCCTGAAGCCACTATTAAAACGTCCGGTCACAAGCCGGGCGTTTTTCTTTTTGTGAAAAAAAAGTTATATTTGAATTCTGAAAAAGGAACAACTATAACTTTAAACCAATAAACAATGTCTAGAAAAGGTGATTCCAATATCATTGCAGTCATTACAATGATATTCCTGTTCGGCATGATCTCCTTCGTGACGAACCTCGCCGCCCCTATCGGCAACATCTGGAAAATGCAGCCCGGCATCGAGGGTTCCAACACCCTTGGAATGATGGGTAACATGATGAACTTCCTGGCATATGCCATCATGGGCATCCCTGCCGGCAACCTCCTCAAGAAGAAGGGTTACAAGTTCACCGCACTGGCAGCCCTCCTGGTTGGCCTCCTGGGCGTTTTCGTGCAGTATCTGTCCGGTATCGTGGGCGTAGGCTCCACCATCGGCAAGATTCCCACCAACTTCTTCGTGTACCTGTTTGGCGCATTCATCTGCGGCTTCTCCGTGTGCATGCTCAACACCGTGGTGAACCCCATGCTCAAGATCCTGGGCGGCAAGCGTTCCAACCAGTACATCCAGATCGGCGGCAGCTTCAACTCCCTCATGGGTACTCTCACCCCCATGCTGGTGGGCTCCATGATCGGCACCCTCACTCACGAGACCCTCATCTCCGACGTGAACACCCTCCTGTTCATGGCAATGGGCGTGTTCGCACTGGCATTCATCATCCTTCTGTTCGTCCCCATCCAGAACCCGGAGGCAGTGAAGGTAGAAGGTCAGGTGGAAAACCCCATGAAGTACATCCACTTCGTGCTTGGTGCAATTGCAATCTTCGTTTATGTGGGTGTTGAGGTAGGTATCCCCGGAACCCTGAACTTCTATCTGTCAGATCCCGTCAAGGGCGCAGGCATGGATCCTTCCACCGCCGTTGCAATCGCCGGCTTCGTGGCAGGTACCTACTGGTTCCTCATGCTCATCGGCCGTCTGGTTTCCAGCCTTATCAGCGGAAAGGTATCGTCCAAGACCCAGCTCACCTGCGTTTCCGCAGTGGCCCTGATCCTCATCGTCCTTGCCATATTCCTGGGCAATTCCTTCCAGGTCAAGATGCCCGTTTTCAACGGTCACGGCTTTGAGATGGCGGTTGTTCCCATCGCAGCCCTGCTGCTTGTCCTCTGCGGTCTGTGCACCTCCGTCATGTGGGGCACAATCTTCGATCTCGCTGTGGAAGGCCTTGGCACCGCAACCGAGAAGGCATCCGGTATCTTCATGGCAATGGTCGTGGGCGGCGGTATCGTTCCCCTGTTCCAGAACTTCATTGCCGACAAGGTCAGCTACATGGCCAGCTACTGGGTGCTTGCAGCCTGCGTAGCCTTCATCCTCTACTTCGCAGTTATCGGCTCAAAGGTAAAGAAGGCATAAGTTATGGCAAAAGATCTTGTAATAGGTATCGACGTAGGTGGCCAGACCACCAAGTGCGGCATCGTGGATGCCCGCGGTACCGTCCTTGCCCAGACCGTTATCCGTTCGGATGAAACCACAGACCACGAGGCTTTCATAGCCTCCCTTGCAGAGGCCCTGAACCGCATTATTGCGGAGGCTCAGGCAGAAGGCCGCATCCGTGGCATAGGCGTAGGCGCCCCCAACGGCAACTACTACACCGGCACCATCGAGTACGCACCCAACCTCAAGTGGGGCGGCGCAAAGGTTATTCCTTTTGCAAAGCTTCTGTCGGAGCAGATGAACGGCATTCCCGTTTCCCTCACCAATGACGCCAATGCCGCCGCGGTAGGTGAAATGACCTACGGCGCAGCCAGGGGCATGAAGAACTTCATCATGATCACCCTGGGAACCGGCGTGGGCTCCGGCATAGTCATCGACGGCAATGTGGTTTACGGTCACGACGGCTTTGCCGGCGAGCTTGGCCACACTTGCGCCGTGCGTCACAACGGCCGCGCCTGCGGTTGCGGCAAAACCGGCTGCCTGGAAGCTTATTGCTCCGCCACCGGCGTTGCCCGTACCGCCCGCGAATGGCTGGAAATGACGGACGAGCCTTCAGAGCTCCGTTCCCTGGACAGAATCAGCTCCAAGGACGTCTACGATGCAGCAAAGGACGGCGACAAGCTGGCGCTCAAGATCTTTGAGTACACCGGCCGCATCCTTGGCGAAAAACTGGCAGACTTCATTGAGTTCAGCGCCCCTGAGGCAATCGTCCTCTTCGGCGGCCTTGCCCGCAGCAAGGAGTTCCTCACGGAGCCCATCCTCAATGCCATGAACGCCAACGTTCTCCCTCTGTGGAGAAACAAGGTAAAGCTGGTCTATTCCTCACTGAAGGAATCTGACGCCGCAATCCTTGGTGCATCCGCTCTTGCCTGGGAACTCTAAACTCCCGGCAGAGTGAAAACGTTATTAGCATTCTCCGCCGCATGCTGCCTTATGGTGGCCTGCGGCGGAACTCCTTCAAAGAAGGCCGCAGCGCCTGAACCGGACCCTCTGGAGGGCATGACCCTCCATGAGAAGATATGCCAGATGTTTTGGGTGCGTCCGGAAGCCCTGGACCCCACTTTTACGTGGGTGAGTAACGACGATCTTGTAGCCCACGGACTCATAGAAGTTACGGACACAATGCGCGCAACGGCAGCGGAATACCCCGTTGGCGGAGTTATCCTTTTTGCCCATAATATCAAGGACAGGGAGCAGATAAAGGCCATTGTAGACACCCTGAAGGCCCTTCCTGGCAAGCCGCTCATAAGCATCGACGAGGAAGGCGGACGCGTAGCCCGCATAGCCAACAACAAGGCTTTCGGCCTTCCCCGGTACAAGAGTATGGCGGACCTTGCGGCAAAGGGAAAGCCAGCGGTAAAGGAGGCGGCCGGAACCATCGGCAAGTATCTCCGCGAATTTGGGATAGACATTGATTTTGCTCCGGTAGCCGATGTCAATACCAACCCCCGCAACATCGTAATAGGCCCCAGGGCCTTTTCTGACGATCCCTCCGAGGCCGCGGATCTGGTGGCTACCTACCTCAAGGCACTGCAGGCGCAGGGCGTGTACGGCTGCCTCAAGCATTTCCCGGGACACGGGGACACATCGGCCGATACCCACTATGGCTACGCCGTGAGCAACAAGACCTGGGACGATATGCTCTCTTGCGAGATGATCCCCTTCCGCGCAGGAATCGCCGCCGGAGCCCGTCTGGTAATGACTGCGCATATCTCCGCCCCCAAGGTTACCGGCAGCAACATACCGTCCACCCTCAGCTACACCATTCTCACGGAGAAGCTTCGCGGGGAGCTTGGCTTTGACGGGGTAATCGTCACGGACGCCATGGAAATGGGGGCCATCACGCGGCAGTACACTGCCGTGGAAGCAAGCGTCCTGGCCGTTAAGGCCGGCGCCGACGTCCTCCTCTGCGTAAGAGACTTCCGCGGCGCAGTGGATGCCATAGAGCACGCTGTCTTTGCAGGCGACATACCGGAAAGCCGTATTGACGAGTCCGTAAGGCGGATCCTGAAACTGAAATACTAGTAACGGATTTTTTGTATCTTTGCGGTCATGAAAGTTTGGAAACAAATATTTGTGGCCGCATTTTTGGCCCTCACTGCTTGCGTCAGGGACGATGTAATCCCGGAGCAGTATAAGAAGCCTGTAGAAAACAATGAAGGCGGCAAAGAGCAGGAAAAAGAGCAAGAGAAGGAGACTGAACCAGTAGACACCACCCCCGTGAAGTTGAGCGGAACAACCATCGGCTCAGGAAGGTGGTCGGGGCTTGACCTTGGAGAGAAGCACGTTATCACCGCCGTATACTTTGCACCTAAGTCTTCTCAGGGCAAGAAAGTGGAGCTGGGCCTGTTTGAAGGAGCTAATGAGGCGGACTTCAAAGACGCTCTTCCCATAGCGATGATCAAGGAGCAATGCACGGACGGTGTGCTGCGCACGTTGCCGGTGAACTGCTCCCGCGGCTTCCGCTATGTGAGATACATGTCCCCCAACGGTACGCAGTACAATCTCCAGCAACTTGAATTCTACGGTTACAAGGCCCCTGGGGACGATTCCCAGTTCTACCAGATAACAAACCTCCCCACCGTGGTAATCAACACATGGGGCGGCAAGGCCGTGACATCCAAGACAACCTATATCGACTCCAACATTTACTTCATATCCGAAGACGGAAAGAACCTCCTTTCCACCATTCAGACAAGTATCCGTGGACGCGGAAACGCCAGCTGGGGCTTCCCCAAGAAGCCTTACAAGATAAAGTTCACAGAGAAGCTGAGCCCTCTTGGAGCACCGGCTCGTGACAAGAAGTGGACCCTCATCAACAACTACGGAGACAAGACCCTCATGCGCAACATCCTGGCCTTCGAGGTGAGCCGCCGCGTGGGAATGGCCTACACGCCGTTCTGCACGCCGGTGGACGTTATCTTCAACGGCGAGTACCAGGGCTGCTACCAATTTTGTGACCAGGTGGAAGTGGGCACAAAACGCGTGGAGGCCAAAAACGGTTACCTCATTGAAATCGACGCCTATTGTTACGATGAGAAGGTAAACTTCTATTCCGCCAAAGGCACTCCAGTCACAGTCAAATACCCTAAGGATGACGAAATAACCGCCGACCAGCTCTCCTTCATCAAGGATTTCTTTGCCAAGATGGAGACAGCCGTCAACGCCTCCAATTTCAAGGACGCCACAAACGGCTACAGGAAGTACCTGGACGTGGATACATTCATGCAGAACTTCATCGTAGGTGAGTTCTGCGGCAACACGGACACCTACTGGAGTGTGAACATGTACAAGAAGGACGCTTCCGACGGAGTGCTGTTCACCGGCCCCGCATGGGATTATGATCTAGCCTTCGAGAACGACGGCAGGACATATCCCATCAACAACATCAACGATTTTATCTACTGCAGCAAAGGCTCCGTTGCATCTGAATCCGTCCGCACTATGGTGAACCGCATAGTAAAGCAGGATACCGGCGCCCGCGCCCGTCTTGTGGAAATCTGGGACCAGACCAAACCAAAACTTGAAGACCTAAACGACTACGTGGACCAGACGGCACAGCTCCTGGACGAATCCCAGCAACTCAATTTCAAGCGCTGGCCCATCCTTAACCAGTACGTCCACCAGAACCCCAAGACCTACGGCTCGTACTCCGGAGAGGTGAACAACGTCAAGAATTACATCACCAAACGCCTCACCAAGTTTGACCAGCTGGTGAGGAACTACTGATAACGAAAAAGGGTGGCGCTTCACAACTGCGTCACCCTTTTTGTTGTAAAATGATTAAGGATTACTGAAGAGTGCCTTCTTCGGCGGCCTTGATCATGTTCTCGTTTGCGGTGATGTAGATTTCAACGCGACGGTTCTGGGCACGGCCTTCCTCGGTGTCGTTGGAGGCGACGGGGAAGTCATATGCGAGGCCTTCTGCAATGAGACGGTCCTTTGCGATACCCTTGCTGTTGAGATAGTTTGCAACAGCCTTTGCACGCTTGGTGGAAACGTTCTTGTTTGCCTGCTCTGTGCCGATGTTGTCCGTGTGGCCATAGACGTTGATGTTGGTCTCCGTCATGTCTGCCATGTCAACTGCGAACTTGTCAAGCTGAACCTTTGCAGCATCTGCGAGGTTGGCTTTGTTGAAGTCGAAGAGGATACCGCTGTCGAAGGTGACCTTGATGCCCTTGAGGCCGTTGACGTCGGTCACGGTTTCTACCTGGGCGTTCTCAAGTTCTGCGAGCTGAGCGGCCTTCTTATCCATCTGGTTGCCGATGACTGCGCCAGCGCCACCGCCGATGGCTGTGCCTGCAGCTGCGCCGATTGCAGCGGCCTTGCCGTCGCCACCAATCAGATAACCGATGCCGGCTCCGAGGGCAGCACCTGCACCTGCACCGATGAGGGTGCCCTTACCAGTGTTGGAAATACCGCAGCTCACCAGAATGGCGCCGCAAAGAAGGAATGATACGAGTTTTTTCATAGTATTAAAAGTTTAAAGTGTTATCCTTAACTCCACAAATTTACTATTCTTTTTTTGAAAGTTTCACTCCAAAACAAAAAAACAAGAAAAAATTTGCAGATTCAATTTTTTGACTTATCTTTGCAGTCCCAATTGCGGAAATAGCTCAGTTGGTAGAGCACGACCTTGCCAAGGTCGGGGTCGCGAGTTCGAGTCTCGTTTTCCGCTCCATTTGTGGGTGACGCAGTTGATGCGCCACCCTTTTTTGTGTCTTTATGCCAGACCGGGAGGGCAGGGTTTGCCTATGGAGCGGCGATAGGCGAAGTAGAGTTCTTCCGTGGCCAGGGCCATTTTGGTTACGGCGAACTCCTGATCCGGTTCCGGGTAGGTGTACCAGGTGTCCTGAAGGGTGTTGAGGTCTACGCAGTCACCGTATTTTCCAAGGTATTCATACTCGATGTGTACCGAATAGAGTGACGGGACGGGGAGTTCCATCTCAAATGGATCGCCCTCTACGTCTGTGCCGTGCACGTGGAATCCGTTCATGTCATGCTGCATGGTTCCGTTGCCAAGACGGATGAACTTCTTGGCGTTGGGAAGGCTGTCCACGTGGACCTGGAGGACGCCGCTGTCGTAGGTGCCGGCCTCGACTTCCTTGCGCACGTTGGCGCGTTCCCATTCGTACCAGTCAGGAATATGTGAGAATTCGGTTTCTCCTTCAAGAGCTTCAAGTTCTCCGAGCTCCGTCATGCGCCATTTCTTGCCACATTCTCCGCAGAAGAGGATATCGTCCCTTGAATCCATGTGGAATTCCTTACCGCAGTGGGGGCACTGGTAGAGGACCTTGTGAAGGCCTTCCGCGCGCTTGGGGTACTTGGTGAGGGTGCCGGTGGCTTTCTGCCAGGCGAAATCGTCATACTGGAAGGCTTCAACGATGCGGTTGTTGATTTCATCGACGGAAAGGTCCTTCACCTGTTCCGGGGTGAGGAGCAGGGTGTAGTCAGCTTCCGTGTGGATCTTGCGGTCGTGGAGGTTCCAGAAGGGGGAGTTCACGTGGTGGCCGTGGGTGATGAGAGTGACCACGGGAACCTTGAGCATCTTGCAGAGCTTGCCCAGAGCCGCCGGAAGCACGGCCGTGGTGCCGCAGAGGGAATAGCGAGCCTCCGGATAAACCACGGCGATATCCCTGTTGCCGATAACCTTGGCAAGCTGGCGGATAAGGACGGTATCGTTGGTGAATTTTCTCTTACATATGCAACCTACGGCCCTCAGGAGCCACTCCCTGCCGATGAATCCGTCAATGGCCACTACATAGTTGGCCTTGTACGGATAAATCACCTGCGTTGCAACCTTGAAGTCCATGAAGGCGTTGTGGTTGCAGAGGAGAAGGTACGGCGGCTCCAGCGGAACGTCCACACCGTGGAAATGGATTGCGGGCCGATGGGTAATCATGTCCGGCCAGCTCAGGAGTTTGGTAATAGGCTTCAGGTACCACTTGGTCCGGATGGGGTCCCGGGCCATGTCAAAGCGCTCGAAGGGCTTTTTCATGTGAGCTGCAATTTAATAAGTTCACGTTTTAGTTCAGGTCCGTAGGCGTATTCGCCCACATCTATTGTGTCAAGAAGGTACAGGTCCGATCCCTTGAACAGCGTCTTTTCCGCGGTTTCCCGTATCTGGCGCACCTTGTCCAGGGATTCCTTGGGCACAACCAGGTGGCAGGGGATGACGTATGCCACGGGGTTCAGCGCCACGGCATGGGCCACGGCCCTTACGCCTGCCGGATTCTCCGCCAGCGCGGCGAACTCCGTATAGCTCAGGAGCTTACGCGGCATTTTGAACAGAGTCTCCCACACCTTTATCTGGAAGGCCGATCCAAAGAGCCGGAGGTCTTCCCACTTGAGCGTCTTTGCCAGGTCCAGCAGCTCTTCCGTGGAAATCTTGAGGGTGCGGACCTCGTCAACGTCCTCCGGAGAGAGGGCGTCTATGTCGGCGGCAATCTTTGCGAAATGCCTGTAATCGGCGGCTATGGAGGCAACCTTGCCGTCCACTTCGGTTACTATCCAGTTCATTTGAGGTAGGGCTTTAACTGTTTCCAGGAAAGGGTTGCGGACACTATTCCAAGCGCGTAGGGGCCAACCTCGTAAGGCTGGAATATCCACTGTACGCCGTCCGGGCCCACGGAGAAATTATTGTTGGGGACGATTAGCTCCGCGTCCACCAGTTCCACCAGCTCCTGGTCTTCCTGTTCCATGGAGGAAAGGACCGCCTGGCGGAGCATTTCCGCTACGGGCTTGGCGTAGCCATCGGCAAAAAGATCCGCCTCCGTGACGATGTTCCCGTCTTTGCCGAAGACGATGGGGCTGACGGTCTGGATGCCGTGGGGGCCTCCCCTGTAGCTGTAGTATGTGAGGACGTAGTTCTTCCAGGACTTGTACGATTTTGTGAAGGCGCCGTCTATGCGGTCTTCCCAGGAGACGGTTTCCTGGCCGGAATTCTCCGTAAGGAACTCGTCCATAAGGTTTTCACGATATGCGCCGGCGGCCTCTTCCACCGTCCCGGTCCAGTCCTCGAAGTCCAGGGCGCCGGACAGGAGGGCCTGGTTCACGGCATCCCCAACGGCACCTCCGCCTTTCACGTATTCCAGGGAGATGGACATGAGCAGGGAGTCTGCGGAGCCTTCCCGTGCGGGCATTGCGATATCGTCCGTATACGTGCCCGTGCGGAAAGATCCATGGCAGCCGGCGGCAAGGAGGGCGATGAATATCAGGAGGATGGACTTTTTCATATCTGCGAATATAGTGATTTTTTTTCACTCCTAATAACTGTTGAAAACTTTGTTAATTACATTTTTTTTACGTACCTTTGCAACCCATTTTTGCGCGGACATAAGACGCGTAAAAGTGGAAGTAACTTAAATTATTTATTAACAAACATTTATGCCTACTATTCAACAACTTGTCCGTAAAGGACGCGAGCAGCTCGAAGTAAAGAGCAAGTCTCGTGCGTTGGATGCTTGCCCTCAGAAGCGTGGTGTTTGTCTGCGTGTTTACACGACGACTCCTAAAAAGCCGAACTCCGCTATGCGTAAAGTAGCCCGTGTTCGTCTTTCCAACGCCAAAGAGGTCAATGCCTACATCCCGGGCGAAGGCCACAACCTCCAGGAACACAGCATCGTGCTGGTTCGTGGCGGCCGTGTAAAGGACCTTCCCGGTGTACGTTACCACATCCTTAGAGGAGCTTTGGATACCGCCGGCGTGGACGGACGTACTCAGTCCCGTTCTCTCTATGGCGCAAAACGTCCTAAGAAATCTAAGAAGTAATCACCTAATTTTTCACCTTTAACATTTTTCAAAATGAGAAAAGCGAAGCCTAAAAAGAGGATTCTAC
>CAMJJZ010000023.1 GCA_946406275.1 uncultured Bacteroidales bacterium
GAGAGGTTGGCGCCGTCGGTGCCGCCGCGGATGGGCTGGATCTTGGCCTTGACGCCGGCCATTTCCATGGCCTTAACGGCTTTCTCAATGATGTGATAGTGAGGCTCAACCTGCTCGCGCATGTTGTAGTACTGGTCCTTGATAACCGCCGTGGCAGTGCCCTCGCCGTACTTTTCGTTGATGAAGTCCGTCACTTTCTGCATCATCACTTTGCGGGACTCGAACTTGGCGCGGTCGTGGTCACGGATGATGTATGCGAAATCGGCCTCCTCTACGGTGCCTTTGAAGGAGATGAGGTGGAAGAAGCCCTCGTAGCCTTCAGTGTATTCCGGGCGGGCCATTACGGGAAGGAGTGAATTAAGCTCCTGGCCAATGTGGATGGCGTTTTTCATCTTGCCCTTGGCGTAGCCAGGGTGGACATTGCAGCCCTGGATGTGGATCTTTGCGCTGGCGGCGTTGAAGTTTTCGAACTCCAGCTCGCCAATCTCGCCGCCGTCCATGGTGTAGGCGTAATCGGCACCAAACTTGGCCACGTCGAACTTGACTACGCCGCGGCCGATTTCCTCGTCCGGGGTGAAGCCAATCTTAATGGGACCGTGCTTGAATTCCGGATGTTCCACGATGTACTGGACGGCGTTCATGATTTCCGCAACGCCGGCTTTGTCATCGGCGCCCAGGAGAGTTGTACCGTCCGTGGTGATGAGGGTCTGGCCCACGTAGTGAAGCATTTCCGGGAACTCGGAGGGCTTCAGTGCCAGACCGGGAACGCCCTTGAGGGGAATCTCGCCGCCGTCGTACTTCTCAATGATCTGGGGCTTGATGTCCGCTCCGCTGGCGTCAGGCGCAGTGTCCACGTGGGCAATGAAGCCCACTGCGGGCGCATCCACGTTTCCGGGGATGGAAGCCATCACATAGCCATATTCATCCAGCGTTGCCTCAACGCCAAGAGCCGTGAGCTCATCCTTCAGCATCTTGAGAAGGTTCAGCTGCTTGGCGGTTGAAGGCTGTGACTCCGACTCCTCGTTACTCTGGGTATCTACAGAAATGTATCTTAAAAAGCGGTCTAATATCTTTTCCATAATTGTTCTGTTTAAGATGCCCGGTCGGAGCCGGGCATGACGGCGTCATTCTCGGGCTTGTCCCGGGAATCTCTATTTTTTACTGGTTTTAAGTGATGCGTAAATGGTATAGGCAATCAGTGCCAGGAACGGGACTATGGCCACGGCCTCGCCAAAGTGGGCGTTCCACTCAGTGAGGAACAGGTCTACGTTGGCAAAGCGGAGGATGGCGCTCACAACACCCATGAGGGCGCCGCCGGCAATGAAGCCGGAAGCTATGAGAGTGCCCTTTTCCTGACGTGCGGCGTTAACGGCCGCATCCTTGGAACGGGAACCCACATACCATGAAATGGCGCCACCGATTACCAGAGGGAGGTTAAGGTCGATGGGGATGAACATACCCAGCGCAAACGGCAGGGCCGGAACCTTGCAGAAATTAAGTATCAGGGCGATAGCCGCGCCTATTCCGTACAACAGCCAGGGTGCGCCGCCGCCGGAGAACATGGGCTGAATCACAGCAGCCATGGCATTGGCCTGGGGCGCCACAAGCGCGTTTTCCCCGGTGAAACCGTATGTCTTGTTAAGGATGAGCATAACTCCGCACACGGTTACTGCCGATACGGCCACGCCAAGGAACTTCCAGCCTTCCTGCTTCTTGGGAGTGGAGCCAATCCAGTAGCCAATCTTGAGGTCCGTTATGAACGATCCCGCCACGGACAGCGCCGTGCATACCACGCCGCCGATAAGGAGCGCCGCAACCATTCCGGCATTGCCCTTCAGGCCCACTGCAACAAGGATGAGGGAAGCGATGATAAGCGTCATAAGCGTCATTCCGCTCACAGGGTTGGAACCCACGATTGCGATAGCGTTAGCGGCAACCGTAGTGAACAGGAAGGCGATGATGGCAACAATCAAAAGACCAACCAGAGCCTGCCACACATTGTGCACCACGCCGCCGAACGCGAAGAAGGCAAATACGCAGAGAAGGGCTATCACCACGCCGAAGACGATGGTCTTCATGGAGAGGTCTTCGTCCGTGCGGAGAGCTTTCTCGTCCAGTGTTCCGGGCTTGCGCTTGAACTCCTTAACGGCTAGAGATGCGGCGCTCTTGATAACGCCAAAGCTCTTGACGATGCCGATTATACCGGCAGTTGCAATACCGCCTATACCTATATGACGCGCGTAAGTCTTGAAAATCTCTTCCGGCGCCATCTGGCCTATTGTGGTGGCGATTCCGGTGTGCATAAGGTCGATGACGCTGCCGCCCCATATAAGGTTCATCAGGGGAATGATCACCAGCCACACCAGCAGGGAACCGCAGGTAATGATAAAGGCATATTTGAGGCCGATGATATAGCCCAGGCCCAGCACCGCGGCGCCGGTGTTCATCTTGAGAACCACCTTGGCCTTGTCTGCCACAACCTGTCCCCAGTGCATTACCGTGGTGGAAATGGTCTCCGCCCAAGTGCCGAACGTGGCCACCAGGAAGTCATACAGACCACCTATGGCGCCGGCCGCGATGAGCGTCTTGGCGCTTTCGCCGCCGCTCTCTCCGCTAACCAGCACCTGCGTGGTTGCGGTTGCCTCCGGGAAGGGATACTTCCCGTGCATTTCCTTCACGAAGTACTTGCGGAACGGAATCAGGAACAGGATGCCCAGCACGCCGCCAAGCAGCGAGCTCAGGACCATCTGCCAGTAATTCACCTCAACGCCCAGGATATAGATTGCCGGAAGGGTGAAAATGGCGCCCGCCACAACTGCGCCGGAGCATCCGCCGATGCTCTGGATAATCACGTTCTGCGACAGGGAATCGTTCTTCCTCAGAGCCCCGGTGAGGCCCACGGCGATGATGGCGATGGGGATTGCAGCCTCGAACACCTGGCCCACCTTGAGGCCCAGATATGCCGCCGCGGCGCTGAACAGGATAACCATCAGAACGCCGATGGCAACGGAATAAGGCGTTACTTCCGCATACTTCTTTGCGGGCTCCAGAAGCGGCTTGTACTCCTCGCCCGGCTTAAGCTCCCGGTGAGCGTTCTCCGGCAGCTGCATGTTTTTCTTATTTTCTTCCATAGGCTAGTCCCCGTAAGGGTTGGCATCGTCCCACTCACGGACAACGTCTCCGTGGGCGGCTTCGCAGTGCTGTTTGATCCAGAGCTTGCGGTCTTCCGCCAGGGCTTCCCACCAGCGGGTGCATGCTGGATAGCACCAGAGAGTATCGTCCTCTATTCCTGCTTTTGTGAGAGCTTTGCGGGATATACGCTCCTTTTCTTTAACGGGAAGCGACGCCCACCATATTTCTAGTTCCGTGTATGCCATAATTGTGTGAATTTTTGCAAATTTACAATTATATTTGCAAAACAATGACAGAAAAGACCATATATTTTGCCGGAGGCTGCTTCTGGGGCGTCGAGCATTTCTTCAAGGGAGTGGACGGCGTGAGGGAGGCTATTCCCGGCTATGCAAACGGCAATACAGAAAACCCCTCATACAAAGAGGTTTACACAGACACCACCGGCCACGCGGAGACCGTAAAGGTCACCTACAACCCGGACAGGGTGAGCCTGGAGCTGCTCCTAAAACTCTATTTTACGGTTACGGATCCCCTTACCCTCAACCGTCAAGGCCACGATGAAGGCACCCGCTACCGCAGCGGCGTCTTCTACACGAACCCCGCGGAAAGGCCGGTCATAGAGAAGGCCTTCAAGGCCGTGGAGGCCAGGCTTGGTTCGCCAATTGTCACTGAACTGGAGCCGCTTAAATGCTTCTTCCCCGCAGAGGAATACCATCAAAATTACCTTGACAAGAATCCGGAAGGTTACTGCCATCTCCCCCTCAAAACCTTCGTGTACCTCCGCCTCTGGCAGGACATCAAGCTCTTCCTTGGGGACGATGATGACATCATCGCCCGCATGGCGAACGCATCGGCCATGATCCATGAGAAGATGCGCTTTTTCTGGACCGGATTCTACCGCGTAAGCGGCAACCAGCTGGTCCTGGGGCCGTTCCAGGGCCCGGCAGCATGCCAGCGCATAGGCTTTGGCAAGGGCGTCTGCGGAACCTCGTGGAAAGAGCGCAGGACCATCGTCGTTCCTGACGTGGAAGAGTTCCCCGGCCACATTGCCTGCAGCAGCCTTTCCCGCAGCGAAATCGTGGTCCCCGTATTCAATGGGGCCGATATCATAGCCGTCCTGGACATAGACAGCGACACACTGGCTACATTCGACAGCACAGACGCCACCTGGCTTGAACTCATCGCAGAACTGATACCCAAACCTTAATATGGACCTACACTGCCAAGCAATCCTGCAGGAATACCGCGACAACCTGCCCCTCCTAAACCAAACCGCCGACTCCGTCCGCGCCTCCCTCAGAAAGGCCCTGGACGATGCCGGCCTCATCATCGCCGCCCTGGAGTGCCGCGTCAAGACAGAGCACTCACTTGCCGGAAAGCTGGAACTGAAAGGCAGCAAGTACGCCTCACTGGGGGACCTCACGGACATTATCGGCCTCAGGGTCATTACCTTTTACATTGACGATGTGGACAAAGTGGCATCGGCGGTGGAAAGGCTTTTCACCGTGGACTGGGAGAATTCCGTAGACAAGCGCAAGCTCCACGACATAGACTCCTTCGGCTACCTTTCCCTGCACTACATATGTTCCACCCCCGGCTGCCCGTACCGCTTCGAGATCCAGATGCGCACCGTCCTGCAGCACGCATGGGCCAACATGAACCACGACACCGGCTACAAGAGCGGAGTGGAAATCCCCACCCGCTACCGCAGGGACATGAGCCGCATAGCCGGTATGCTGGAGCTTATCGACGATGAATTCAGCCGCATCCGTACGGAAATCAACGACTACCGCCGCCGCGTCCAGGCACTGGTGGCATCCGGCAACCTTGCCGATGTTGCCCTGGACGGAGACTCCTTCCGCAGTTTCCTGGCAATAGAGCCTTTCAAGAACCTCAACCGCAAGATTGCCGCCGTAAACCAGGCGGAAATACAGGACGTCTCCCTGCTGCAGTTCCTTCCCGTCTTCAAGGGTATGGGATTCAAGACCCTGGGAGACATCGAGAATCTTATCAAGCAGTATTCGGAGGCGGCATACCAGATAGCCACTTTCCAGATTGGCCTTACGGACATAGACATAGTGTCGTCGTCTATCGGCCCTCAGGACCTGTGTATTGCATATATCATCAAGAGCGGATGGGGAAAGGCGGGGCTCAAGCTCATGCTGGACGCCCTGAACGGGCCGTCAGAGAGCAACGAGTCCATGGCTGAATTCCTGGAAGAAGAAACCAAGGGCCTGCCCTTCATGAATCAATAGCTTATGGCAAACAAACCACTTGAAACCGGGCTTCTGGACCGCGCCATAGAGTTCGCCGTCCACGCCCACTCCGGAACGGAACGCCGCGGAAAAGGCTTCCCTTACATAGTCCATCCCATGGAAGCCATGGAGATAGTCTCCACCATAACTCCTGACCAGGAACTCCTGGCCGCAGCCGCCCTCCACGACACCATAGAAGACACAGATGTGACCGTAGAGGATATCCGGAGAGAGTTTGGAGACAGGGTGGCAGCTCTTGTAGAAGAGGAAAGCGACAAGTTCACCCCTGGCGTAAGTGAGGAAGACAGCTGGCACCAGCGCAAGCAGGCGGCCATAGACCGCCTTGCCGCCGCCTCCCACGACGCCAAGATTGTTGCCCTTGGAGACAAACTCTCCAACATGAGGGCAATCTCACGGGATTACGCCGTGATGGGAGACGCCCTCTGGAACATCTTCCACGCCAAAGATCCCAAGGACCACGAGTGGCACTACAGAGGCCTTGCAAAGTCCCTTGAGGAACTCAGGGACACGTTCGCATACCAAGAATTTGAAAGACTGATAAACCAAGTATTCGGCAAATAAACATGGAAGCACTGAAGATATCCCTCAACGACTATGTCCTCTCCGGAGGCGGCTTCAACGGAGAAAGCTACGACCACAAGACAGATCCGTCCGTAATGCTCAAGCTCTATTTCCCGGGCAAGATCCAGCAGCCCCTGGACGAGATGACCCTTGCCAGGAAGGTCTACGACATGGGCATCCCCTCCCCGGAACCCGGTGAATACGTGGTCACGGAAGACGGCCGCTACGGCATCCGCTTCCACCGCATCCTTGGCAAGAAATCCTATTCCAGGGCCACCGGAGACAATCCGGAGAAGGTGCAGCAGTATGCCGCGGAGTTTGCCCAGATGTGCAAGTTCCTGCACTCAACGCACGTGGACACCGCTCAGTTCGAGAACGTAAAAGACCGCTACTACCGCCTTCTGGCGGAGAATCCCTTCTTCACAACGGAAGATAAGGACAAGCTTGGTAAGTTCATCGCCGACACCCCTGACGAGGACACCGCAATCCATGGAGACCTCCAGTACAGCAACGCAATATTCGTGGGTGACAAGCGCTATTTCATAGACCTCGGGGACTTCTGCTACGGAAACCACCTCTTCGACGTGGCCATGGTCTATCTCTGCTGCTATCTGAGTGGAGAAGATTTCATTCAGGAGACCTTCCATATGCCCAAGACACTGGCAAAGAAGTTCTGGGACTGCTTCGTCCCGGTGTACTTCGGCGAAAACTCCAATCCCAAGGAGATTGAGGAGCTCATCCTCCCCTACGCCGGTCTCAAAACCCTCATCATAGAACGTGATTCAAAATGCCCCATGCCGGAATTCCGCGCAGCACTTAAATCCATAATCGGTTAACATGAAGAAGATTACAGTCCTGGCGCTTGCCGCCGCCCTGCTCATGGCCGCACTTACGCCGGCCGACGCCTGCACCAACCTGGTGGTTGGAAAGAAAGCTTCCGTGGACGGAAGCGTCATCTGCACCTACAACTGCGACGGATTCGGTTTCGCATCGTCCCTGAGCTATTCCGCGCCCGGAAAACACGCCCCCGGAGAGATGATCGCCATTCACGGATGGGGACCCAACACCCAGGTGCACTATATTCCGCAGGCGGAGTATACCTACGGCGTTGCCGGCCTCATGAACGAAAAGCAGGTATCCATTGTGGAAACCACCTGGGGCGGGCGCCGGGAACTGCGTAACCCGGAAGGCTATCTGGACTACTTTACCCTCATGCATCTTGCCCTGCAGCGCTCTGCATCGGCCCGCGAAGCCATTGCGGTGATGCACAAGTTGGTACAGGAATACGGGTATAACGAGACCGGCGAGTCCTTCGCCGTCTGTGACAAGGACGAGGCCTGGATCATGGAGCTCATCGGCAAGGGAGAAGGCCGCAAGGGTGCCGTGTGGGTGGCCCTCCGCGTCCCGGACGACTGCATAGCCGCCTACGCCAACTCCAGCCGCATCCAGACCTTCCCCCAGGTGAAGAAGGCCGATAAAAAGCTTGGCTTCTGCATCACCAAGGACGGCAACTGCATGTATTCCGCCGACGTCATCTCCTTCGCCCGCGAGATGGGTTACTTTGACGGAGCGGACAAGGACTTCAGTTTCCGCGAGGCATACCAGCCCATGGAATTCAGTAAGATCCGCGCCTGCGAGGCCCGCGTCTGGAGCTTCTTCCGCCACCACTACAGCACGGAAGTCATGGACTCCTACCTGCCCTTCATCAACGGCGACATGTCTGAAATAGACGCCCTCCCCCTCTGGATCAAGCCCGATAAACTCGTGAGCTACAGGGACATCCAGAACGATATGAGGGACCACTACGAGGGCACCGCCCTGGACATGACCGTGGACGTAAGCGCCGGCCCCTGGGCATCTCCCTACCGCAACCAACCCGTGAACTTCGAGGCCTCCGACGGCACCAAGATGTTCCGCGAGCGCCCCATAGGCTGCCAGCAGAGCGGCATGACCATGGTCTGCCGCATGCGCTCATGGCTCCCTGACGCCCTTGGCGGTATTACCTACTTCAACATGGACGATGCCACCATGGTGGCCTACGTTCCCGTGTACTGTGGAATCAACCGCGTCCCGGATCCTTTCCGCAGGGAGAACAACAACATAGCGGAGTTCTCATTCGACAGCGCGTTCTGGATGAATAACTGGGTGGCCAACATGATCTATCCCCGCTGGAGCGCCATGATAGGCGACCTTCGCGAGGCCCAGAAAGAACTAGAGGACTACTATGAGGCGGACCAGGCCTCCGTTGAAGAGCGCGCCGCAGGACTCACCGCCGGTGAGCTCACGGACTTCCTAACCGCCAAGACCATCGCCTATACAGATAAGATGATGGCCCGTTGGGACAAGTTGGCAAAGCTCCTCATCGTCAAGCACAACGACCAGATCATGCGTCCTTCCAAGGACGGCGAAATTGCTCCCGGAAGACACACTTCACCCGCCTACGCCCCGGCATTCATAGACGCCGTGAAGGCCCAGACGGGTGAAAGATACGTTAAGCCTTAAAAGCTATTTCCCGGCAAGGTGGCACTCCCAGGCCCATGCGGCCTTGAGGGTCTCCTCAATTGTGCGGGTAGCTTTCCAGCCCATTTCGGTATTGGCTTTCGTGGGATCGGCCCAGATGGCAGTGATGTCTCCGGGACGCCTCGGGGCTATCTTGTAGTTTACCTTTACGCCGTTCACTTTCTCGAAGGCGTTGACCAGCTCCATCACGCTCAGGGGGCGGCCGGTGCCCACGTTGAACACCTCGCAGTCCTGCTTCATCTTGCCCTCTATCATGCGGGTCACGGCAAATACGTGAGCGCGTGCAAGGTCAACTATGTCGATGAAGTCTCTCTGGCAGGTGCCGTCCGGGGTGGGATAGTCGTTGCCGAAGATGCTCAGCACCTCGCGCTTTCCCACTGCGGTCTGGGTGATGAAGGGAACCAGGTTGTTGGGAACTCCGCGGGGAAGCTCGCCTATGAGGGCGCTGGGATGTGCGCCGATGGGGTTGAAGTAACGCAGCAGGATACCCTTGATCTTGCCGCCGTTAGCCTTCACGGTGTCCTGGAGGATGTCCTCGCACATGGTCTTGGTGTTGCCGTAAGGAGACATGGCCGGCTTGCGGGGAGTGTTCTCCGTAACGGGCACTGCGTCCGGCTCGCCGTAAACGGTTGCGGACGATGAGAACAGGACGTTGCATCCGCCTATTTCCTGAGCGGTCTCAAGCACGTTCATGAAACTCACCAGGTTGTTCTTGTAGTACATGAGGGGCTTGTCCACGGACTCGCCCACGGCCTTGTACGCAGCAAAATGAATCACCGCGTCAATGTGATACTTGGCAAAGAGGTCCTGCACGGCCTTCTTGTCGCAGAAATCCATCACCACCAGAGGAAGATCATCACGGCCGGTGATTTTCTTCACGCCTTCGTAGCAGGTGCGGTCGCAGTTGGAGAAATTGTCTGCTACAACAACGTCGTAGCCTGCCTCAATGAGCTCCACGGTTACATGGCTGCCGATAAAACCGGCGCCACCGGATACTAGTACAGTCTTTTTCATTTCTTATGTGATTTGTTTTGTTCTCTTCGGATGTACTTTTCAAGTATCTTACGCTCCTTCTGGGCCTTCTTCTCCAGGCGGCGCAGGGCCTTGAGTTTCTTGGCACGTGCTTTCTCCAGCTTCTTGGCCTCCTTGGCTGCCTGTTTCTCCTCGTATCGGCGGTCTTCTTCCGCCCATCTGGCTTCGCGGGCAGCCTGGCGCTCCGCTTTCTTTGCCGCCTTCTCTTCCGCCCTGCGTTTCTTCTCCGCCTCCTTGAGCGCCTTCTTGTCCGGCACCTGCGGCTGCTGGCTCACGGCCGTGGTGTCCTTGGCCGGAGCCACGGAAGCGGATTCTGAAGGAGGCGTCACAGGTCCGGTAGCGGTGCTGTCCATGACCGCCGCGGTGGAATCCACCGGCGCGGCAAGCGAGTCAAGCGCCGCCAGCATGGTGCTATCCGCCTCCGCGCGGGCTATGGAGTCTTTCCGGCGCTGCTCCTCGCGTGAACGGAGAACCTTCAGGGAGTCCCTGAGGGCAATATCCTGGTACAGTTTCTTAATGTGGCCGGGGAAGTATATATCGGTCTGTGTAAACTTGGTGTGAGGCCTTGCCAGATACGACGTGCGCTCGCTCTTTCTGGGCGTGAGGGTGGTGACGTCGCGCGGCGACTGCGGCTTCCTTTCCGGCTCCCAGCGGAAGCCCTTGAGCTGGCGGTCCTCCTCCGGCAGCTGCACGGTGGGATAGCCGTCGTTCTTGGGATTGTCGTAATAGTACATCCTCTCTATGTCGCCGTCCTTGAACGTGGCATAGATCATCTTGGATTCCACCTTGTTCACCGTTGCAAGGGCGTTCTGCTCAACCAGATAGAATATGGACGCGGCGCCTCCCAGGGCATCGAAACGGGTAAGGGCCGATGTGGAATCGAAGTACGCCACCATCTCCGCACCGCGGATCTGGTCGAAGCTCTTGGCGTCTTCCTGGATGGTTATGAAGGCGTTGGAAAGGAGGTTGGCCTTTTCCACCGTCCGGTTACGGATGGAGAGGAATATACTGTCCGCAGAGTACTGCTTGTTGCCCTCGTTGAAGAATATCGGATCCGTATACAACCTTAGCAGCGAGTCAAGGTCCGTGTAGGCCAGGGAGTCGCTCACCATCTGCATGTCCTTGCGGAACAGACGCACCCTCTTGGAACCCCACAGGAAGGCAATTTTCGTTGTATCCTTCGGTTCCTCAACCACTTCTTCTGCCGGCTCTTCCGTCGGGGCTTCTTCTTCAGTAGCCTCTTCTGCAGGAGCAGGAGATTCCGGATCGGAGTCCGGAATGACGGGCGGAGGTACAGCCAGGGAGTCGACGGGCGCCATAGCCAGGGAATCAACCGGCGGAACCATCAGGGAATCTGCAGGAGGCTCAGGCTCAGGTTCGGACTCCGGCTCGGGCTCGGGCGCCGATTCCGGCGCTGATTCCGGCGTTGCCGGTTTATCCTTCTTGGGACCGGCGGCAGGAGGTATTGTAGGAGGGCGGTTGGGGTCGTTCTTGGCGGCTTCTTCGGCGGCCTTGGCGGCAGCTTCAGCAGCCTTCTTGCGGTATTCCATCACAGGGTCTCCGCCAATATCGGAAAGTCTCTTTTCCGACGCCTTCACGGTACCCTCGGGGATGTCGCACATCTTTATGTTACGGGAGCGGAGGATATCGGCACCAATGTACAGGGAGTCGCGGACGCCATTCTCGTTGGTTATGGTCATGACCGCCGGTTCCCGGGTCATAACAACCTCGCTCAGGGAATCTGTGTATTGGAACCGTCCGGCAAGGGCGTATGCGTTACGGGTTGTGTCCATGAGTTCCACCTTGCCCCGCATGTCCACGTTGTTGAGGTTGCGGTAGTAGTACATGGTATCGGCCCAGGCCTCCTGCGTTTCCGACAGGATATGGACCTTGCGGCGGAAGAAGAAGAGTTCCTGGTCGCGGTTGTACCAGCCGTCATCGGCAGAGAGCATCTTGTCGTCCTGCCACATGTCCGTGCCGTAGCCGAAATAAGCGGTGGAAAGGTCACTGCGGTACTCCAGGCGGGAGGTCTTTACGAAGGTGGTGTCCAGGTACATGTTCACGCTCTCGTTGAAGACGAAGAGCTTGGCCTTGGAGTCGTACGTGCCGTACTGGCTCTCGATTACCTGACCGTCCTTGTCACGCATGGCCGCGCCGCCCTGGAAAATGGCTACGGAGTCCTTGGTGTTGTAGTCCAGATAACGGGTACGGAGGGTGTTCTTGTCCGCATCTTCCAGCTGAACCAGGTCTCCGCGGAACTTGGCCATATTGTCGTCCACAACGTACTGGAGAGTGGCGCTGGTGAGCTTTGTGCGGTCCTGGATAATACGGACGTGCCCTATGGCGTCTATTATGTTGGTGTTGACGTTCCACAGGGCGGTGTCGCAGATGAGATATGTGTTGTTGTGGAAGAACTTGGCGGGGCCCACCACTTTACGCCAACTCACTCCGTCTTTGTCTATGAGCTGGGCGCTCTTGGCGCTTATGAGGCGTACTTTGTCGGCATCCTGTGCCTTGGCAGACAAGGTCAGGACAAGAAGCAGGGCAACTATATGAAATGCCTTCCGCACTTACTTTTTCTTGTTCCAGGCATCACGTGCGAACTCGCACTCCTTGAACAGGGGATCGATTATAATGTACGTGTCTTTGATCTTCTGGTCCATGAAAGCATCCACGGCTTCCATCTGTTTGCTGTTCTGCACCTGGTCCAGGATCTGGGTGTAGTCCCTCTCGAAGGTGGCAGTGTGGGCGGGGATTATCTTGTCCACGCGGATGATCTTGTAGACCAGGTTTCCGCTGCGGCCCTGCTGGTAACCCTCGTTGTCCAGGGATTCCACGGGTTCCGAAATCTCACCTTCCTTGAGCTCCTTGATGGCGGCGTAGTCGGCCGGCTTCATCTGGTCTATGTCAAAGTAGGACGATCCGGTTGCGGGGTCCGCCATCTGTCCGCCGTTTGTGCGGGTAGGAAGGTCCTCCGAATAGAAGCGGGCGGCCATCTCAAAGGGAATTTCGCCGTCGTTTATCTTGGTGCGGAGGCTGTCCAGACGGGAGAATGCTTTCTCGCGGTCATCGGCAGTATACTGGGGTTTGAGGAGGATGTGGCGGGCGTTGAACATGTCGCCTTTTTTCTCCAGAACCTCAATGATATGGTAACCGTCCGGGGTTTCCACAATCTGGGAGATGGAGCCGGGCCTCAGGGCCATTGCGGCATCCGAGAAGGCGGGCCAGAAGATGGACTTGGAAGCCATTCCAAGCTCTCCGCCGCGGCGGGCGCTGCCGGGATCCTCGGAATAGATGCGGGCAAGGGTGGAGAACTTTTCTCCGTTCATGATACGCTCGCGGAGGGAAAGGAGCTTGTCCTTCACTGCAACTGCCGCGGCCGCGCGGTCAGGGTAGATGCAGATCTGGCTCATCTGGTATTTCTGGGGAACCACGGGGAGGTCTTCCTTAGCTGTGGTATCCATGAACTGTTTAACGTCGTAGGGCGTAACCTCCGGAATCTTGCTTGCCACCTGATAGCGCTCCTGCTCCGTGAGGCTCTGCTCCTCAAGCAGCTTTTTCCATTCCTGACGAAGCTTGTAGAGGGGCTTGCCAAAGTAATTTTCCATTTCCTCGTCACCGCCAAGCTGGGTACGGAACCAGTCTATGCGCTGACTCAGATTGCCGTCTACCATGTCCGTATTTACGGTGAGGGAGTCCAGGCGGGCCTGCATGAGGAATATCTTGGATTCCATCATGGATTCCAGGATCTCGCAACGAGCGTCACGGTCGCTGCTGAGACCGCTGGCGCGGCGCTGCTTCACTTCTTCCTCTATGTCCGACAGGAGTATGGTTTCGCCGCCCACAGTGGCGACGGTTTTGTCAATGACGCCGTTGTATCTCTGCGCTGCCGCGGAAAGGCAGGCAAGGCCCGTGACGGCCAGGACCAGGAGTCTCTTCATATCAGTATATCACAAATTTTTTACTCTCGATGGCGTCTTCCATCAGGGTTTTCTCCAGGGACGTCTCAAGGGTATGCTTTCTTGTACTCAGTATAATGTCTTTGATTCTTTCGTGGCAGTACTCCAGCGGTGCGGGTTTCCCGGCGGGAACCATCTCCACGATGTACGCCAGGTGCAGGTTTCCGGCATCGTCGGTGAACTCGGAGAAGGAATTCTTTATGGACGATGTAAGGGTTCTCCAGTCCGTGCCCAGCTCCTGTGCCAGGGTAATTGCGTCCATCCAGTTATCCGACGAATCAACGTACTTTATGGCCACGGTGTAGGCCAGGCTGTCGGCCTCCAGCGCGTCCGTATCGTCCTCCGACGACATCTTGCTCCGGATGGCCTTGAGGCTGCGGGAATCGGCGGGGATAATGAGGTAGCGGGACTTAAGGACGGGCCTGTCAAGCTTGAACTTGTCCGGATTGGCCTTGTAGTAGGCCGATATTTCCTCTTCCGTCACCAGGGTATCCAGGCGCTGGTTTATGTAAAGCTGCTCGTATCTGTATTTGAGGAGGGAGCGGCGGTATTCTTCCAGCTCCGCGGAAACGTCTTTCTGCTGCTTGGAGAGCTGCGTCTGGGCCATTTCCAGCATAAGGAGTTCCTCCGCCCAGGCCTTTATGTAGCCCTGCGCCAGGCCCGCACTGTCCTCCGGGGACACGCCTGCCGGTATAAACTTCTGAAGCTCAGTCTTATGCAGACGATGCTTGCCCACGCGGGCCACCACCTCGCCCCTTGTGAGTTCCGCCGCCGTATCCGACAGCCCCTCCCAAAGCCTGCAAGACGATGCCGCCAAGGCAATCATCATTATGAAAAACACTTTTTTCATATAGTCTGCAAATATAATAATTTTCCCCGTCATTCTATGAATGAATCCGCCATAGCGGCCAGAATCCCCTCCAATGCCTTCCTCACCTGCGCCGTCTTGGCCGTAGCCCCGTTCACGAGGACACTTACAGTTGCAAGCGGCGTGCCGTCATCGTCCAGAATGTAGCCAGAGTAGCACAAAACGCCCTCCATGGAGCCGCTCTTTAGGCGGAAGCGCCTCATTGCCGGTTTGTCGCGGAACAGGACTTCAAGGGTGCCCTCGCCGGGCATCGGCAAGGATTCCAGGAAATCCGGGAATGCCGGGCTGGAAACCATGGCGTAAAGGTAATATGTCAGGAAGCTTGGAGATAAGCCGTTGCGGCGGGAAAGGCCGCTGCCGTCCACAATGCTCACATCGCCGGTACCCACCCCCAGCTTGCGCAGGACGGCACATTCAGCCACCTTTGCGCTATCGTAAACCGCCACGCCAGAAGTCTCTTCCGCCATGGTCCTGAACATTGCCTCCGCGTAGAAATTGTCGCTGTCCAGATTGGTTTTACGGACGATGCTCTTCAACGGCGCAGACTCCGTATGGCCAATCACCTCCGGATCTCCGGCCCTTTCCGCGGAGACAAAATCGATTCCCCTTATGAGGCCGCCGCGGTCTATATCGGCCGCTCCGCCGGTCACTTCAAAGCCATAGGACTGGAGATATCGGCAGAAATAGTATGCGCAGGTCAAAGCGCCGAACTTGTTGGCAAAATGCTCCGTTTTGGGATTGCGGTCCACGGCAAAGGTGCCGCGGAGTTCCGCGTACGGAGCCAGGTCAGTGGTGTAGAGATACAGGCTGTTGCCCGTACCGGCCGGGCCGGTGAAGGCGGTGTTGGTATTGTGCATCCAAGGAGTTTCAGGATATGCCTGAACGACCTGGACGGGCTCTCCAATTTCTGTTGCGGCCACCTGGAGGTCTATGGCGTTCTTATAGAAACTCAGCGCCCCGGAGCCCGTTCCGTAATATGTTCCAACGTCTTCATAGGTCCAGTCTCCAAACTCAAGATAGCCTTCCCAGAGCCTTGAATCACCGATTATGCGGCCATCAATGGACTTGATTCCGGTTT
>CAMJJZ010000024.1 GCA_946406275.1 uncultured Bacteroidales bacterium
GCGGAGAAAAGCCTGACATGGTTCTCCCCGCCAGTGAAGGAGAAGCGGACAACGAGCCCAAGCCCGTCCTTCTCACCAAGGACGAGGTCAAGCTCATGAAGGTCGTTGCCCAGAACGTGAATCTCTCCGTGGATAAGAAAGAAGGCTATCTTACCCTCAGCGTGGTAGGTTCAGAGCCCATCCAGACTGCGGAACTGGCCCTCAAGGCCCAGCAGCTGCTTCAGGAGGAGGTAACCCGCTTCCGTACGGAAAAGGCACAGGACAACCTGGACTACATCCAGGCCCGCTACGACGAGATAAAGAAAGAGGCGGAGACCTACCAGGCCCAGCTGGCAGCCGTGCGTGACCGTTCACAGAACATGACCACAACCCGCGCCAGAATAGAGCAGGAGCGCCTCCAGAGCAAGTACAACGTTGCCAGCTCCATCTACAGCGAGATGGCAAAACAGCTGGAGACCGCCAAGATGCAGGTCAAGAGGGACACTCCCGTCCTTACCATAATCCAGCCCGTCACCGTCCCCAGCCAGCCGGCCAACAGCCGCGCCAAGACTCTCATAGTCTGGACATTCCTGGGCGGCATCCTGGGATGCGGAATAGTACTTGGAAAGAGCTATCTTCCCAAGATCAAGGAAATGTTCGCAAAAGCTGGAGAAAAGGAAGAAGAGACCGCTAAGGAAGCGTAGCCTTCACGAAATCCTTCTCGAACAGAGTGAACCTGTCGGCGGAAAGCTGGCAGGTTTCTTTTATCTCCCCGGCGTTCATGTTAAGCTCCGTACCGCTCAGGGTATATGTCCCGTTCATGAACGAGAACACTATATAGCTTGAGGTAAGGATACGCGTGAAAGTGCTGCCGGATGTGAAAATGATAAGGCCAGGGTATCCGGCCGTATCATAGGTCCAGACCGTTCCTGCAAGGGCCGATGTTCCGGGGTTCTCCGGAGCCGGGGCCACCTGCATTACGGACAGCGTGTCCACCTGCATGAAAGAATCGTACAAAGTAGCTTTTATGCCGGAACCAACCATAAGCTGAGTGCCGGAAAGTGAAAAGTCCTTCCTGTTCCACTGCCAGCCGTAGGGATAGCCCTCCTTATGGTTTACATTGGGGAAGGTGGCGTCCATACATGTGCCGTCATGGTCAAAGAACACTATGTTCAGGTTGTCGTGGACCATGGTTGCCCACACGGAACCGGCGAGGTCAGTGTAAGAAATAGGATTCAGCGGAGTCATGTTTTTGTTGGTACTGTTGTTCTTGAGGTGCGAGAACGTGCGGACAAATTTGATGTCGTTGGGCCAGTTCTCTCCAGTGAGCAGTACCCTGTGACCGTCCGTGGAATAAGTGCCGTGCAATGCCTGGGCGGCGTTGCTGGTCACATCCCACTGGATTACGGAGGCATGTTCATCGTCAGGGAAAGACACGCGCGCGGTCTGGTCCCCTACGGAATACAGCCAATACGTCCCGGGCATCTGGACCCGGATTGGCTCCATCATCTTCTTGCAAGACGCAGTGGCAAGGACAATCAGTATTATGGGCAGTAGTTTTCTCATTGTATGAAGCTGGCGAAATAGCCAGGGAAGAATACGTTTGTTATAAGGTATCCCATTATTGTGGACACTGTTACGGAAATGAGTCCCGGCATCATGAAACTGTGGTTCAGGAGATATTTGCCGATGACCGTGGTTCCGCTTCGGTCGAAGTTGACCGTGGCGATGTCTGACGGGTAGTTAGGGATGAAGAAATAGCCATAAACGCTGGGAAGCACACCCAGAAGCACGGGACCGGCAATGCCAAGTTCATATGCAAGCGGCAGCATGGCAACCACCACGGCGCCCTGGCTGTTGATGAGGACCGATACCATGAAGAACACGAATGCGATGGTCCAGGGGGCCCTGGTAACCAGGTCCGTGAGCATGGCCTTCATCTGGTCCATATAATTGCCGAAGTATGTATCTGCCAGCCATGCAATGCCGTAAATGGCGATTACTGCAACCATTCCGGACTTCCACACGGAACCGGACACGCAGTTCTTGAGGTCCACCTTGCAGAGCATTATGTTCAGTGCGGCAGCAACCAGCATGATTATCTGGATGCATATATTCATCTTGGGCAGGTTGATGGCCTTGGCAAGGGTTTCACCGCTGCTCAGATGGATCATCTGGCAGAATGCAAAGCACACAATCACCAGAAGCGCTCCCAGAAATACGAACACAGACAGCTTGGCGGAGGAAGTGATTTCCTTGTCAAGCGTGGTTGTCTTGTTTACGTACATGTATTTGTAGATATTGGGATCTGCCTTGCGGGCCTGGAACTCGGGATCGTCGTCCAGGTCCTTGCCCCTCTTGTACGATGCCAGGGCGGCGCACATGAGGCCTATGACGCAGGCGGGAATGGTGACCATGAGCACCTGCGGGATGCTCACCATGTAGCCGTTGGCGTTGGAAATGGTCACGAAGGCCACCACGGCGGCGGCGATGGGAGAACATGTAATACCCACCTGGGAGGCTATGGAGGACACGCCGCAGGGCCTCTCCGGACGGATGTTCTTCTTGAGGGCGATGTCACAGATAATGGGCATTATGGTATATACCACGTGGCCGGTTCCAACCATCACGGTAAGGAAGAAGGTCACAAGCGGTCCCAGGAAAGTGATGTGGTCCGGGTGCTTGCGCAGGACCTTTTCCGCTATCTGGATCATCCAGTCCATACCGCCGGAAGCCTGTAAGGTGCCGGCGCAGGTGACGGCCGCGATAATTATGTAGATAACGTCCGTAGGAGGCGTACCGGGCTTGAGACCGAAGCCGAATACCAGGATAGCAAGGCCGATTCCGGAAATGGCGCCAAGCGCAAGGGAGCCGTAGCGGGAACCCACATACAGAGCTGCAAGGACGATGAGCAGCTCAATAATCATGACAAAGCTCATAAAAATAAGTTTAGTGCGTTCAAAGATAGTGATTTTTTGGCACAGAAAGTGTATCTTTGTATTCTGAAATAGAGAAAAGAATGAAAAGATTAATATCAGTGGCCCTCGCGGCACTTCTTTCAGTAAGCCTTTTCGGCCAGCAGATCCGCACCAATTACCGCTCCGGCAACCTCACTCATATCTCCACGGACTATGAGGAAATGAAGATCGCCGGCATCCCCAGCCTCCTCCGCGTAGAATTCGTAGGCTTCCCGGATGGCTCGCGCATGTACCTTCTTTATCTTAACATGGATCAGAAAGACGCCGTATCCGCCCCCAAGGGAGTCAAGATGGCCGTTACTCTCAAGAACAACAAGTTCGTCCGTCTGGAGCAGATAGGCCAGAGTTCCGCAACGCCCCGCCGCTTTGACAACGGCCTGGTCCGCAACCGCCTCAAATATGCCGTTGAGACCAAAGACATGGAGAAGATGCTCAAGGGCGTAAACGCCATAGACATCGTCACCGGCTGGAATCCGGAAGACTACGTCCAGGCCACCTTCCAGGAGGACGAGTTCGCCAGCCTGCTGGAACGCCACTGCGAAGCCATCCTCAAGGCATCGGAAAGCACCATCGACCTCACCGCTACCCTGGGCGCGTATGACGAGAACAAGAACAGCATCATGATCTCTTCAAATCCTGTAGTGGGTAAGGGAGAACACTATATATATAATGTAATCCTTTCCAACATCTACTACAAGAACACCGGCGGAGAAGACTTCGACCTGGCCTTCGTAATCGGCACTGAGAGCAAGTATGAGATTCCGTACGATGCAACCGTCCGGTTCAACCTCCGCGACGGCAGCCTCATCGCCCTCCCCAACGCCCGCGAAGACACCAACTTCGTGTATGTCTACCCCACCCCGGAAGAGATTTTCCGCATGGCCTCCGTTGGCATCGCCTCCTTCAGCATAGACGCCGAAGGCTCCCCCATCATTGCCGACACCTTACCGGAAGGCCCGGAGAGCTTCACCGAAGCCCTCAACCAGCAGCTCCAGCTCCTCATGAGCGCCAGCCCCAGGTAACCCCGGCGTCATTCTCGGGCTTGTCTTTTACGTCATTCTCGGGCTTGTCCCGGGAATCTCTTGCCATTTGGTAAAAAAGTAGTATCTTTGCATCCCCTTGGTCCCGTAGCTCAGTTGGATAGAGCAACAGCCTTCTAAGCTGTGGGTCGCGCGTTCGAGTCGCGCCGGGATCACGAAAGGCAGCCAGAAATTGGCTGCCTTTTGTGCATTTTGCGCAAAAAAGTGGCAAAAAATGTGTCTTAAACGCTTCTAACAGTGCAGAAATCAAATATTTATTTTGTTTTTCCGAAGAAAATATCTAAATTGGCACCAGAAAAAACAATTACCACAATATTTTATAAACTTAAAAACCTAAGCACTATGGAAAAGCTCATTGCTGCAATTAAGGCCCAGGTAAACGCTATCCTGGCAGACATCGACAAGGTTGACAACAAGGCCGCTAAGGCACGTGTCCGCAAGGCCACCCTCCTCCTCGAGAAGGCTGCAAAGGAATATCGTAAGGTCAGCGTGAAGTAATTAATTCACTTTATGCAATAAAAAGCCGCCCTTTCCGGGGCGGCTTTTTCATTTCTATTTCACCATTCCGCTGAACCCCATGAAGGCCAGGGCAAGGATGCCTACGCTCACTATGGCTATTGGCACGCCCTTGAAGGCCTTTGGAACATCGTTCCGGGATAGGTGCTCGCGGATGCCGGCGAATATAACCATGGCAAGGCCGTAACCCAGAGATGTGGCAAAGGCATACACCAGAGCCTGTCCCAGGTTGAGCATCCCGCCGGGAACGAAGGAGAATTCCTTAGTTACAACATTGATGGCTACGCCAAGCACTGCGCAGTTGGTGGTGATAAGCGGCAGGAAGATGCCAAGTGCCTGATAAAGGCTGGGAGAAACCTTCTTGAGGACGATTTCAACCATCTGCACCAGCGCGGCAATAACCAGGATAAAGGCAATGGTCTGGAGGAACTCAATCTGGAAAGGCACCAGCAGGTAGCAGTTCACAAGATAGGTCACCAGCGTGGCCAGGGTAATTACGAAGCACACCGCCATGGACATTCCCGTAGCCGTTGACAGCTTGTTGGATACGCCAAGATAAGGGCATATACCCAGGAACTGTGCAAGGACGATATTATTGACGAATATCGCAGAAATTATAATGAGAAAATATTCCATGGCTATTTCTTGAACAGTTTGTTAAACAATACCATAAGATATCCCAGGCACAGGAAGGCGCCGGGAGCCATCACGAAGGCCAGCATGCCGTCGTTTCCGCCTATGAAGTTCCATCCGAACATGGATCCGGAACCAAGGATCTCGCGGACAAGGCCCAGCACCGTGAGGGAGCAGGTGAAGCCAAGGCCTACGCCAAGGCCGTCACATGCACTTTCCAGCACTCCGTGCTTGTTGGCAAAAGCCTCCGCACGGCCCAGCACTATGCAGTTTACCACGATGAGCGGGATAAACAGGCCCAGGGTCTCATACATTGCAGGCGTATAGGCCTGCATAAGAAGCTGCAGCAGAGTCACGAAAGTGGCTATGACCACAATGTAAACCGGAATGTGCACCTTGTCCGGCACCACGGGCGCCAGGGCCGATATTGCCATATTGGACAGCACCAGCACGAACAGCGTGGCCAGGCCCATGGACATACCGTTTATTGCCGATGTGGTAGTTGCCAGCGTAGGGCACATGCCCAGCAGCAGCACGAACGTAGGGTTGTTCTTGACAAGCCCGTCGGTAATCAGTTTAAACTTACTCATTGTCCTGTCCTCCCTCGTCATTCCGGACTTGATCCGGAATCTCCTTAAACTTGTTCAATGCATTCTCCACCGCCTGCGTGTACGCGCGCGATGTTATAGTGGAAGCGGTAATTGCGTCCACGTCGCCGCCGTCCTTGCTCACGGAGAGTTTCTTTACGGAGGGGTTGAAGCCCTTCCACTGGTTCATGAACTTCTGGTCCGTTGTGCACTTGGCGCCAAGACCGGGAGTTTCCGCATGAGAGAGAACGGAGGTGTTGTAAACAACCCCGTCCGGAGTAATGCCCACGATGAGCGAAAGAGGGCCGCCGAAGCCCACAGCCGTGGACTCTATGGCGTAACCAACCAGAGCGTCGCCGTCCGTAGCCTTGTAGTAATGGCCTTCCTCATTGTACTCCACTGAAGCGAAATGAGGCAGTACCTGGGAAATGGCTTTGTTGGTCTTCTCCACCGCTGCTGCGGCAATGGGGTCCTTGGTAAGCACGTATGCGCCGCCAAGGACCGCGCTGCAGAACAGGCAGGTGAGGCCAAGCACCAGAACCATGTTGGTAAGATTGGATTTAACTGCCATAACTACTTCCTCCCGAATTTTTTCTGGTGGAACCACATGTTAAGCAGAGGCACCACGGAGTTCATTATTAGGATGGCGAAGCTCACGCCTTCCGGATATGAGCCGAAGTAACGGATCATCATGGTAAGGAAGCCTATTCCCACGCCGAAGATAACTCCGCCCCAGAGACTCATGGGCGATGTCACATAGTCAGTTGCCATGAAGCAGGCGCCAAGGATGAGACCGCCGGAGAGAAGGTTGAACAGAGGATCCGTGAATCTGTCAGGGTTGATACCCCAGAAGATGAGGGCTGTAAGGGCCACGGTTGCAAAGATGCTCAGGGTAATCCAAGGCTTTATTACCCTGCGGATGCAGAGGTACACAAAGCCCGCCAGGAGCGCAAATGCGCAGACCTCACCGGCACTGCCGCCAAGGTTGGCGAACAGCATCTGGGAGTAGCTATAACCATGCTCGGCCATGATGTCCTGAACGGTTGCGCCCTGCATGAGGCCTTCCTGGATGGCGCCAAGGGGCGTAGGGCCTGACATAGCGTCCACAACGCCCTGGGGTGCGCCCCAGGTTGTCATGTAAGTGGGGAAAGAAACCAGCAGGAACACACGGCCCACCAGAGCGGGATTCCATATGTTCTGGCCTATGCCGCCGAACGTAAGCTTTGCTACGCCAATGGCAACGATTGCTCCTATGACCACAACCCAGAGCGGCGTGGTATAAGGAAGGTTAAGCGCCAGGAGAATACCGGTTATCACTGCGGAGAAGTCCCCAATTGTGGAAGGCTTCTTGAGCATGAACTTGGTGATTGCCCACTCCAGAAGCACGCAGGAAGCCACGCTCACTGCCATGAGGAGGACTTCCCTCCAGCCATAGAACACGAAGGAGCATATGGCTGCCGGGATAAGCGCAATTACCACATCCAGCATAAGGCTCCTGGTGGAGTCCTTCGAGTGGATGTGCGGTGAAGGAGATATAGTTAACTGACTCATAATCGCTACTTTTTAACGGGTGCGGCTTCTGCGGCGGCCTTGGCGGCGGCAGCGCGGGCGCGTATGGCGCCAAGCACTGCTCCCTTGGCCTGACGAATGATGTCCAGCAGAGGAATGCGCGCAGGGCAGGAGTACAGGCAGCAGCCGCACTCTATGCAGTCCTGCGCGGCGTTCTGCTCAAGAGCCTCCATGTCGTTGGCCCTGGCAAGACGCTGAAGGAGGAAAGGCTCCAGGCCCATAGGGCATGCGTCCGAGCACTTTCCGCAGCGGATGCAGTTTGTCTCAGGGGCGCGGAGCGTCTGCTTTGCGGTGAGGAATAGGATTGCCGATGTGCCCTTGAGGGTACCTGCGTCAAGGTTTGCGATGGCACGGCCCATCATGGGACCGCCGCTTATAACCTTCACAGCATCTTCCGGAACTCCGCCAAGCTGGTCGATGATATAGCTCATGGGAGTACCCACCCTTACCAAGAGGTTTGCCTGGCGGGGGAAGCAGTCTCCCGTAACGGTGAGGGTGTTGTCCACAAGCGGCTTGTTCTTGAGAACGGCCTCGTATACGGCCAGCGCGGTGCCCACGTTCTGGACCACGGCGCCAACGCTTATGGGAAGTGCGCCGGAACCCACCTGACGGTGCATCACGGCGTCTATGAGCTGCTTTTCACTGCCCTGCGGATACCTCATCTTCATGGGCATCACGCTTATTCCCTCAAAGCCAAGCTTGGCAATCACTTCATTAACATGGTCGATAGCCTCCGGCTTGTTCACCTCTATGGCAATGGTGCAGGGAACGTTACCCATCACCTGCCTCAGGATTGCGGCACCAACCACCACCTGCTCCGCCTTCTCCAGAAGGACGCGGAAGTCCGACGTGAGGTAAGGCTCGCACTCGCAGCCGTTTATTATGACCATCTCGCACTTGGAGCCGGGAGGCGGCGACAGTTTCACATGCGTAGGGAACGTTGCTCCGCCAAGGCCAACCACGCCGGCAAGGCGGATTTTCTCGATAATAGCCTTGTTGTCCTCCGGAATATCCGTAACCAGGGTATCTGTAAGGTCGATTCCCTCAGCCCATTCGTCTCCCTCAACGGCAATCTCTATGCACATCTGGGGGTTGCCGGCAAGGTCCGGCCTGGGGGCGATGGATTTCACCGTACCGCTCACGGAAGAGTGGATGAAGGCCGATACAAAGCCTCCGGGTTCCGCTATGGGCTGACCCACCTTCACCTTGTCCCCTACCTCAACGATTGGTTTGGCGGGGGCTCCGATGTGCTGGGAAAGCTGCAGATAAACGGTGGGGGCAAGCGGCAGCTGCTCTATTGCGCAGTCCCGGGAGATCTTGCTGTCGTGCGGGTGTACGCCGCCTATGGAGAATGTGTGCTTACTCATCTTTCTTGGCCTCCTTTTCTTTTAACTGGCGTTCCTTGATGCGGGCCTTCACGGCATCCTTGTCAAGGGGCTTGGGGAAGTTTACGCCGTGGATGGCACCGGTGGGGCACATTGCCTCGCACTCGCGGCACAGCTTGCACTTTGCGGCATCTATGTAAGCCACATTGCCTTCAATCACGATGGCCTCCTTGGTGCAGGTCTTGGCGCAAATGCCGCAGCCTATGCAGGCGTTGGCGCAGGCCTTCTTGGCAACCGCACCCTTGTCCCTGTTCACGCAGCTCACGAACATGCGCATGCCGCGGGGACCCTGAGGACGGAGCTCGATAATGTGCTTGGGACAGGCCTTAACGCAAGCGCCGCAGGCGGTGCACTTCTCCTGGTCCACCACCGGAAGGCCGGTGGCCGGATCCATGGAAAGGGCGCCGAACTGGCAGGCGTTAGCGCAGTCTCCGCAGCCCAGGCAACCGTAGGAGCAGCCTGTGTCTCCGCTATACAGGGCGGCTTTAACCTTACAGGAGGCGAAGCCGTCGTAATTGTTGGTGCGGGGACGGGCCTCGCATGTGCCGTTGCAGCGTACCACCGCTACCATGGGAGCTTTGGCCTTGACCTCGTAGCCCAGGATCTGGGCCACTTTGGCCATGGTTTCGTTACCGCCCACCGGACAGAAGTTGTTGTCCAGGTTGGGCGCTTTCACGGCGGCTTCTGCAAATGCACGGCATCCGGCATAGCCGCAACCGCCGCAGTTCGCTCCGGGCATGGCCTTCTCAACCTCGTCTATGCGCGGGTCCTCTTCCACCTTGAAGCGTTCTGCCACAAGATAGAGCACCAGAGCAAGCACAAGGCCCAGAACGGTCACCACTGCGATTGTCCAGATGATGATTTTAACCATTGGTTATCGTTTTATTGTAAACACATATTCATTCCTTAGGGAGTCGCGGAAAAGCCACAGCAGGAAGTAATAAACTCCAACCGCGCCTATTCCGGACAATCCGGCCGCAACTTCTCCCACTCCAAGGGCAATAAGCCCCAGGATTACCGCCAGCAATACCACAAGGGGAATGCAGTAGGCTAGCCATACGGCCTTCAGGCCCATGGATGCCTTGAGCACAAGATCCACTTCGTCCCCTACGCCATAGCTGGCGTAAGGATCAGTGGGAAGTTCCACGGCCTTCTCCGTAACATCGGCCATTCCGCATAGCCCCGCGGCATGACATGAGCCGCACGCACCGTGCTGCTCGATTGCCACAGTTGTTACCTGCGGCGTCATTCGCACAATGCGGCCCTTATGGCTTATGTCTCCTTTCATTTGAGAAGGGATGAGAACGGGTATTTCAGGTTATTGTAATCTTTGAGCCAGCCCCTCACGGCGCCCACGCGGAGCGGAGCCATGAAGCCCACGGGAAGGCGGTTGCCATCGTCCGATATCCAGAGCACGAACTCTTCCTCTCCGGTGAACATGGCGCCGGAAACCACCGTGCAGGAGAAACGCATGCAGCGTACCTTGCCAAGTTTC
This sequence comes from uncultured Bacteroidales bacterium, assembly GCA_946406275.1. Next base: position 10,183 of record CAMJJZ010000024.1, read on the forward strand.
CTGGCCTTGACCTCTTCCTTTCCGCGGTAAGTGAGCATGACGTCAAAGACGGAATCGTCAATTGCAAAGCTCATGGGGTACTTCCCGCCAACCTTGAGCCTGGAGGTGTCCATGCAACGGGCGTAATAAAGGATGGAGCCAATGTCGTAGACGCATTCCTTAAGGGGAATCCGGAGGGTCTGGGGACCCTTGCGGTTGAAGTTCACATCGGCATTGATTATCTTCCTGTCCCAGTCGTAGTAATAGAGGTTGGTGGCGTCATAGTTGCCCTCGTGGGTGTCGCGGATGAATTTGAGGGGACGGACATCGTCAATGGACATCCAGCCCTGAAAATGCTCCCTCATCTTGAAGAACACGTCGAAAAACGGCATGGACTTCACAAAGAGGGCGGAGTGGTAGGCCGGCTTCCCGTTAAAGGAGGTGGAGTCTATGGAGAGCTCCGCCTGGCCCACTTCCGTGTTCACCGCACCCCACTTGAACATTAGGGAGAAAGTGAGTTTTTCCCCGGAGTTGAACGCACGGCTCTTTCCCAGGGGAAGGCAGTTCTGGGCGGACAGCGAAAACGCCGCCCCAAGGATCAGGCTTAGTACCAGGACTGCTGCTTTTTTCATTTTTGACCGGTTTTAAAAGTTCTGCTGTGAGTCAAAATCATAGTCAGAGGGCCCCGGATCATTAACCGCACTTGCCACCGGGCCTCTGGAGGCGTAAACGTCAAGGCTCTGGTCCGGTTCAACAAACTTGACCTGGGAGGCCTTGTACTTCATTTCAATGTCGCAGACTTCGCCGTTGCGGTGCTTTGCAATGACAAGGATGGCTTTCTCCTTGTCTTCCGGGTTGTCCGACATTCCCACAAAGTCCGGCCTGTGGATGAAGATTACCATATCTGCGTCCTGCTCTATGGAGCCGGATTCGCGGAGGTCGCTGAGCTGGGGCTTTCCGGTGCCGCCGGTTCTCTGGACGGCGTTTCTGGAAAGCTGCGAGAGGGCGATGATTGGAACGTTGAGTTCCTTTGCCGTTGCCTTGAGAGTGCGGGAAATGGCCGCAACCTCCTGCTCACGCAGCCCGCGGAGTTCCGCGGGGCCCTGCATCAGCTGCAGGTAGTCCACAACTATGAGACGTACGCCCTTCTGCTTCACAAGCCTCTTGGCCTTGGTGCGGAATTCCATGATGGGAATACCCGGGGTGTCGTCTATGTACAGAGGCGCCTTGGCCAGGCGCTTGAGCGTTTCTTCAAGCTGGACCCACTCATACTGTTCAAGTTTCACGCCACCCTTGATTTTTTCTCCGGAAAGTCCGGATTCCGTGGTGATGAGACGCTTTCCAAGCTGGTCTGCGCTCATCTCCAGGGAGAACACCGCAACGGGCATGTTGGACTCCACGGCCGCGTTGCGGGCAATGTTAAGGGCGAATGCGGTCTTACCCACGGACGGGCGGGCGGCCAGGATAATGAGGTCGCTCTTCTGCCAGCCCTGGGTGACCCTGTCTATGGTGGGGAATCCCGAAGGAACACCCGAGGGACCGGTCATGCCCTGGAGTTCCTGCAGGTTGTCCAGCACGGAGTTGATGATGGATCCAATGTCCTGGACATCCCTTTTGACGTTGTTCTGTATGGCGGCGAAGACCTTGGACTGCGCATTGTCTATGAGGTCGTCCACGTTGGTGGACTCGTCGAAGCTCTGCTTCAGGATATCGTACGATGCGGTGATGAGGTCCCTCTGGATGGTCTTCTGCTTGAGTATCTTGATGTAGTACTCCATGTGGGCCGCGGCGCCTATGTTCTGCGACAGGCGCGCAAGGGCCACGGGACCACCCACAATTTCAAGATTTCCCTTAGAGCGGAGCTTGTCGCTTACGGTGATGAGGTCTATGGAGACGTGCTCGTTCACCAGGTCCGACATGGCCTCGAAGATCATGCGGTGGTGCTGGTCGTAGAAGCACGGGGCAGTGAGTTCTTCCATTGCCTCGTCTATGGTGGAGGGCTCCACCAGCATTGCTCCAAGGACGGCTTCCTCTACGTCAAGGGCCTGAGGGGGTTTGTTCCCCATCAGGGCCTCGAGGTTCTGGACCTCGTCCACTTTGCGGGAATTCCTGCGTTCCGCCATAAAAGACTACTTGTTTTCGAAGTCCGGGTTGATGATGATACGGCCGCAGTGCTCGCAGATGATGAGCTTGCGGTTGGAGGCGATTTCCACGCGGCGCTGGGGAGTGATGGTGTTGAAGCATCCTCCGCAGGAGTCGCCGTTGTAGATGCCAACCACGGCCAGGTGGTTGTGCACGCTGGCGCGGATGCGCTCGTATGCGCTCATGGTACGGGCGTCAATCTTGGCGGCGCACTCGTCACGGCGTGCCTGGAGCACGGCCTCTTCCTTTGCAGTGGACTCCACGATGGTGTCCAGTTCCTGCTTCTTGGCTGCGAGGTCTTCCCCGCGTACGGTGAGGCGGTCTTTGATCTCGTCAAGGGCGGCCTTCTTCTCAGCAATCTCCATGCGGGTGTCCGCGATGGTCTTTTCGTCAATCTGACGGAGGAGGTCCTGGTTTTCGATTTCCTTGTTCAGGGAGTCGTACTCGCGGGAGTTCTGGATGGTCTCCAGCTGACGCTGATACTTCTCGATGATGCTCTCATGCTCTGCGATGGAGAGCTTTGCATCGGCAATGTTGCGGTTGAACTGGTCCACGATTGCGGCGATGGCGGCGCTGCGCTCCTTCAGGTTTGCAATCTCTTCCTCGAGGGCTGCAACCTCTGCGGGGAGTTCTCCGCGGAGCTGGACTATCTTGTCAATCTCTGAATCTGCTGCCTGGAGCTCGTACAGGGTCTTGAGCTTCTCTTCTACGGAAATCTCGGAATCGGCAAAATTCTTCTGCAGGGACACGAAGGTTTCCCTCTTGTCGATAGGTGCCTCCACTTTCTTTGCGGCGGCGGGTTTCTTGGTGGTTGCCATAAAAATTATAAATCGATTTATTCTTATTTGTCGTCAAAGCAGTACTGGACAGGATTGCCCCTCTCCAGCACTTCGGATTTAAGGACTGCAAAGTTAGGAAAAATTTTCCTTATCTTCGATAAGAAAATGTCCACAATCCCAACTTCGCTCTCAAAATGTCCTATGTCCATTACCATAAAGCCCTCCGGCGTGAAGAAATTATGGTACGATATGTCCCCGGTGATGTACAGCTGGGCGCCGGCGGCCATTGCAGCCGCAATCTCGCTTCCGCCGCTTCCGCCCATCACCGCCACGCGGGAAATTAGGCCGGAAACAGGCTTTGAATGCTTGATGACCTTGAGGTCGAATGCCTTCCTCACGTGCTTCAGAGCCTCTTTTGCCGTCATGGGCACAGGGAATTCTCCCACGCAGCCAAGGCCCGTACATTCCGCATCCTGTTCCAGGATATGGACGTTCTCAAGGCCCAGCTTTGCGGCCATGTCATAGCTCACGCCGCCAATCACCTTATCTGCCGTTGTGTGCGCTGCATAAACCGCCACGCCGGCCTTCACGGCCTTGATGATGGCCGCCCCCACAGGGTCCTGGCCATTGATTCTCTTTACGCCTTTGTATATGAGGGGATGATGAGTGACAATCATGTCGCAGCCCTTCTCCACAGCCTCGTCCACCAGCTCCGGGGTGCAGTCGAAACCAACCAGCACGCCGGTAACGTCATCGTCCTGAGAACCTATGAGAAGGCCGCTGTTGTCCCAGCTTTCCTGAACGGAAAGGGGCGCGAACTCTTCCAGTACGGCGGTGATGTCCCTTACCTTCATAATACCTTCCGGACCGCCTCCAGATCGGCCTTTATGTCCTTCAGGATGTTAAGAGCCTTAACCTTGGACTCTACTCCACGATGCTCTTCCTTGAGCACGGCCATGGCGCCGTCCAGCGTCATTCCCTTGGTCTTGAGAAGATACTGGATCTGCTTTAGGACATCTATGTCTTCAGGATGGAACAGACGGTTCCCCTTGCCGTTTCTCTCCGGCTTCACGAAGCGCTCGAAGTAATTGCTCCAATACCTTACTGCGGAGACGTTTTCGCCAAGAATCTCAGCGACTTCCCCCATTGTATATATCATCTTTGCCATAGATAGCAAAGATAATAAAAAATCCCATAACCCATCCACCCCAAACCCCAACTTGTCCACCAAAACACCCAGTTTCCGTGGACAAACCTGCCAAAACAACAACTTATCCACCAAAACACCCCATTTCCGTGGACAAACCGGCCAAAACGGCAAC
>CAMJJZ010000025.1 GCA_946406275.1 uncultured Bacteroidales bacterium
TTCATCTTGATGGACCCCAGGTTGGAGATGTAAACGCTTGAGTAGCAGGGGTCATCAATAGCAAGGGACTTGGGATAGATGCCGTAATATTCCATACGCTTGAGGCACCAGGACATTATGCGCCATGCAAAGCGCGGAAGATGGCTCAGGAACTTGAGGATGTCGTCAACTCCAACGCTCTGGTTCTCTCCGCGCACCTTGGTCACAAACTTATGGACATAGGTGTGAACCTGTTCCATTGGAGACTCGCCGTCCGGATCCAGGACAAACTTTGCCATGGATTCCTCCGCATCGTCGGTGAACCTGCGCTTTACGTTGAAGGCAACCTCGATTCTTTTCCTCTCGTAGAAATGACGGCCGGCGATGAAATAGTTCATCTTGGGCCTCAGAAGCACGGCCTTTGCCAGCGCGGCTGTTATGAAATGGAACCAGGTATACTTGAATTCAGGATTCTGGGCATTCTTTTTGGCGAGGTACTTGTCCACCTCCGTGAGGTCCACGACCTCCCCAAGGACTGCTTCGTTCTCTATGCGGCTGCCGAACATATACGGCATCATAACGTGCACAGGATCCAGTCCGCGGAGACGGTAGGCATCCCACCGGTCTCCCCATCTGCTTTTGCGGTTTTGCATTGTTTAGGTTTCAGTTTCGCGTAGCAAATATACGCAATTTTTGTTATATTTGTAAACAAAAGAACACATGCACTATGCCGGAAGGGATACTTAGACCGCTGTTTGAGTCATATACGGGACGGGCGCTGGAGGGGTTGGAGGAGCTGCCGTCGTCCGGGAGTAACAGGAGGTATTTCCGCCTCACGGGAGGCACTCTCTCTCTGATTGGTGTCATTGGCACCAGCGTGGAGGAGAACAAGGCGTTCATCAAGCTTTCCAACCATTTCAGGAGCAAGGGGTTGCCGGTGCCGGCGGTGCTGGCGGCCAGCGAGGATTCAAGTGCCTACATCCAGGAAGACCTTGGCGGGAACAACCTGTTTGACATGGTTTCCGCCGGCCGTGAAAGCGGCATCTATTCCGCATATGAGACGGATCTCCTTAATAAAGCCATAGAGGAACTCCCCCGCCTGCAGTTCAAGGGCGCGGAGGGCCTGAACTGGGACGATTGCCTCTACAAGGCATTCGACGCCCGCATGGTGGACTTTGACCTCAACTACTTCAAGTACTGCTTCCTCAAGGCTACGGAACTGGAATTCAACGAGGTCAAGCTGCAGGAGGATTTTGACCGCCTAAAAGTAGACCTTCTGGCAGAGGATAGCAACACCTTCATGCACAGGGATTTCCAGGCCCGGAACATCATGGTCCGGGACGGCGAGCCCTGCATAATTGACTTCCAGGGCGGCCGCCGCGGCCCCATCTATTACGATGTGGCATCCTTCGTTTGGCAGGCACGCTCCCGCTTCCCGGAAGCGCTCAGGGAAGAACTCATCCAGACATACCTCAGGGCCCTCAGGGAGTTCCGCAAGGTGGACGAAAAGCAGTTCATGGAGCGCCTCCGCCTGTTTGTGCTGTTCCGCACCCTTCAGGTGCTGGGCGCCTACGGCTTCCGCGGCTACTTTGAAAAGAAGCCGCACTTCCTTGCAAGTGTTCCGTATGCCTTGGCTAATCTCAGGACGCTCCTACGCACCCCGTTTGCCAGCTACCCTTACTTGAACAGCATCCTGGAGCAACTCACCCTAATGCCCCAGCTGAACGAAATCCCGCAGGACAAGCGCCTTCAGGTGCATATCTACAGCTTCGCATACAAGAAAGGTATCCCGGCCGATAACACCGGCAACGGTGGCGGCTATGTCTTTGACTGCCGCTCCATAAACAATCCCGGCAAGTACGAGCACTTCCGCCAGTTCAACGGCACTGATCCTGAGGTGATTAAGTTCTTGGAGGACGATGGCGAGGTCACGGTGTTCCTGGACAGCGTCTACAAGCTGGTGGACGCCCATGTGAAGCGCTTCATGGAACGCAAGTTCACAAACCTCCAGGTGTGCTTTGGCTGCACCGGCGGCCAGCACCGCAGCGTTTACTGCGCGGAGCACCTGGCAGAGCACCTGGCGCATAAATTCAACGTGAAGGTGCTACTCACCCATCGTGAAATGAACATGGAAAAGATACTGTAGCATGAAGGCAATGGTATTTGCAGCGGGTCTGGGAACCCGCCTGAAGCCCCTCACGGACAAAATGCCCAAGGCATTGGTTCCCATTGTCGGCAAGCCGTTGCTATACCATGTAATGAATAAGCTCCGCGCCGCGGGGTACAGTGAGTTCATCGTCAACGTCCACCATTTCCCGGAGCAGATAAGGGATTACCTGGCGGGCACGGATTTCAACGTACGGATTTCTGACGAATCCTCCGAACTCCTTGAAACCGGCGGCGGCATCCTTCACGCGGAGGATCTGATTCTCCCCACGGAGGAGCCTTTCCTTGTACACAACGTAGACATCGTCTCAAACCTGGACCTTGCATGGCTCCGTGAGAAAACGCGCCCTGAGGCCCTTGCAACGCTGGTTGTGAGTGACAGGTCCACCCGCAGGTATCTCCTTTTTGACGATGATATGCGCCTGGTTGGATGGACTGACACCTCCACCGGAGAGGTCCGATCTCCGCACCCCGGACTGGACCCGTCAAAGTACCGCAAACTGGCCTTCGCGGGCGTTCACAACCTGTCCCCGCGCATCTTCGAATGCATGCGCGCCAATGGCTTCACGGGCCGCTTCCCCATCATGGACTTCTACCTCAGAGTCTGCGCCCTGGAACCCATCTTCGGCGTCACTCCTGAAAATCTGCAACTTGTGGACGCCGGAAAATTAGAATCCCTACCCAAAGCGGAAGAAATAATTAAGATTTATTTGTAATTGTCAAAAATAATAACGAAATTGTAAGCAAATTTGAAAAATAGCTTATGAGCGCAATAGGAAACATCAACGGCAAAGCACCCAAAGGCCTGATACTGGTTGTAAATACCGGTTCCATCACCACAAAGTTCGCGGTTTACAAGGACGGAGACATCCTTCTTGACAAGAAACTGGAGCACTCCGTGCAGGAGCTTTCCAAGTTTGCGGACGTGATGGACCAGGACGAAATGCGTACCAAGGCAATCACTGATGCCCTCAAGGAGTGTGGAATACGCCTGGAAGACATCGATATTGTGATGTGCCGCGGCGGCCTTTTCACTCCCTGCATCACGGGTGTGTACAACGTTAACGCGGATATGCGCGAGGTCCTTTCATCGTCCCGTGAAGGCAACCACGCCTGCAACCTGAGCGCCCTCATCGGAGACAACATCGCCCAGGAGATCAACAAACTCCGAGGCAAGGACGGTCCCTTCGGCCCCTGCGTGGCATACGTTGCAGACCCCCCTATGGCAGACGAAATGCTCCCTGAGTGCCACGTGGGCGGCATCCCGGAGTTCCCTCGCCGTACCCTTTTCCATGCACTCAACACGCGCGCCATCATGCGCAGGTATCTGCGTGACACCGGCCGCAAGGCAGAGGATACCACTGCCATCATTTGCCACATGGGCGGCGGCGTAACCATCTCAACCCACCGCGGCGGAAAGGTCATCGACACGTCCCACGGCCTTGGCGGCGACGGCCCCATCACCCCGGAACGCGCCGGTTGCTGCCCTCCTTACCCCCTCATCGACATGTGCTACAGCGGCAAATACACCAAACAGGAAGTCAAGAAGAAACTCATAGGCAAGGGCGGTGCCGTGGCATACTTCGGCACCAACGACATGCGTGAAATAGTCCAGAAGGCCAAGGAAGGCATTCCGGAGTACGTTGTGTTCATGAAGGCCTTCGTCCTCAACATCGCCAAGTACATCGTGGCCCAGGGCGCCCTGGTGGAGGGAAAGGTGGACGTCATCATCCTCACCGGAGGCGTTGCATTCAGCAAGGACATCACGGATGCAATCACCAAGAAGGTGAGCTGGGTGGCTCCCGTAAAGGTTTATCCCGGAGAGAACGAACTTGAGTCCCTGGCAGAGAACGGCTACATTATCCTTGCCGGAGCAACCAAGATCCACACCTACAACAAGGACAGAATCATAGAAGACTAATACCAAAACACATAACTAATAACCATGGCAGAAATCGATTATTCAAAACGTTCGTTCAATTACTATCCCACCAACGCCATCGTCTACACAACATGCGAAGGTGGCAGGTGGTCCAAACCGGTAGTAACAGACGATTTCCATTTCAATCTCCACTGCTTTGCAGGAGTGTTCCACTATGCTCCTTCATGCTTCGAGGGCCTCAAGGCATACCGCGGTGCAGACGGCCGCGTGCGCATGTTCCGTCCCGATGAGAACGCAAAGCGCATGGCATCCAGCGCCCAGTATCTGGACATGCCTTATCCCAACATGGAGATGTTCATAGACCTCTGCGTCAAATGCGTCCAGGCCAACTGGGAGCACATCCCTCCGTTTGAGAGCGGCGCATCCCTGTACCTCAGGCCCGTCCTCTTTGGTATCAACCCCCAGCTGGGCATCAAGAGCGCCAACGACGTAATGTTCGCCGTAATGGCATCGGGTGTGGGAACATACTCCGGAGCAAAGGCCCTGGTTCCCGGTACCGCAGTCCTGTCCCGCAACTATGACCGCGCCGCCACCTACGGCTCCGGCGGATACAAACTGGGCGCAAACTACGCACAGTCCCTGCACGCATACAACCTTGCACACAAGATGGGATACAGGGAACTCCTGTTCCTGGACAGCGCAACCCATACGCATATCGAGGAGTTCGGATCGTCCAACTTCTTCGCCATCAAGCACGGCTGCTACATCACCCCCAACTCCCCCAGCGTGCTTCCTTCCATCACCAACAAGAGCCTCCGCAAGGTGGCCGAGGAGTTCGGCCTCAAGGTAGAGCGCCGCACCATCTTCATCGACGAACTGGAAACCTTCGAGGAAGTGAACTCCTGCGGTACCGCCGTGGTCATCACCCCTATCTCCAGAATCGACGATAAGGTCACCCTGGAAAGCGGCACCATCACCCGTGAATACAAGTACGGAGAGGAGTGCGGCCCCATCAGCGCCAAGCTCTACAACCGCATCGTGGGCATCCAGAAAGGCCTGGAGGAAGACACCTACGGCTGGTGCATGTTCGTGAACGATCCCAAGTAATGAAGCAGAAGCTACGGGATCTCCTGGAAGCCAGCAAGGCCGATGAAGCCATCGCCGCGGCGGAACAGTACCGCGCAGAAGGCGGAGTCATGGACGATGAACTCTTTTACCTCCTTGGCAACGCCTGGCGCAAGAAGGGCAACTGGCAGATGGCCATGAACAACTATTTGGAAGCCATCCACCTTAACCCGGAAAGCCCGGCACAGCAGGCTCTGGACATAGCAAACGAGATCCTAGCCTTCTACAACAAAGATATGTACAACCAATAAACTATAACTGATATGGCTAAAATGAAAGGAGCGACAGTGGTAGACATAGAACGCTGCAAGGGCTGTGGCCTGTGCATCGTGGCATGTCCCCTGAACGTTCTTGCCCTAACCACCAAAAACGTGAACCAGAAGGGGTACAACTACGCCCAGACGGTTCTGGAAGACACCTGCACAGGCTGCGCATCCTGCGCAATAGTGTGCCCGGACGGATGTATCAGCGTATATCGTAAAAAGGAGGAGTAATTATGGCAGAGAAAGAAATCACCCTCATGAAAGGCAATGAGGCCATTGCCCACGCCGCCATCCGCTGCGGCTGCGACGGTTACTTCGGTTACCCTATCACTCCGCAGAGTGAGGTCCTTGAAACCCTGGCCGCTGAAAAGCCCTGGGAGACCACCGGCATGGTAGTTCTCCAGGCAGAGTCGGAGGTAGCCTCCATCAACATGGTATACGGCGGCGCCGCAACCGGAAAGAAGGTCATGACATCGTCCTCCTCCCCGGGTATCTCCCTCATGCAGGAAGGCATTTCCTACATGGCAGGCGCTGAACTTCCGGCACTTATCGTCAACGTTTCCCGCGGCGGCCCCGGCCTTGGCACCATCCAGCCTTCCCAGGCGGATTACTTCCAGACCGTGAAAGGCGGCGGCCACGGAGACTATCGTCTTATAACCCTTGCCCCCGCATCCGTACAGGAAATGGCGGACTTCGTGGACCTTGCCTTCGAGCTGGCTTTCCGCTACCGTAACCCTGCCATGATCCTGAGCGACGGCGCCATCGGCCAGATGATGGAAAAGGTGGTCCTTCCTCCTTTCAAGCCCCGCCGCACCACGGAAGAGATTGCCAAGGAATGCCCTTGGGCAACCACCGGCCGCATAGGCATGCGCAAGCCCAACATCATCACCTCCCTTGAACTCCGTTCGGAGGAAATGGAGCAGAACAACCTCCGCATCCAGGCCAAGTACCGCGTCATAGAGGAAAAGGAAGTCCGCTATGAAGAGTACATGACGGAAGATGCTGAATATCTGATTGTTGCATTCGGCTCCGCCGCCCGTATCGCAAAGAAGGTCATTGCCATCGCACGCGAAGAGGGTATCAAGGTGGGACTCCTCAGGCCCATCACCCTCTGGCCTTTCCCTTCCAAGAAGATCGGAGAACTGGGCAAGAAGGTAAAGGGCATCCTCTCCCTGGAGATCAACGCCGGCCAGATGGTGGAAGACATCAAGCTTGCCGTAGAATGCAACGTCCCCGTGAAGTGGTACGGCCGTCTTGGCGGTATCATCCCGGAGCCGGAAGAGGTTGTTAACGAGATTAAGAAAATGACCCTTTAATGTGCTGCGCCTTATGACAAAAGAAGAAATCATCCAGAAAGAGAATCTGGTATATAAGAAACCGGAACTCCTCAACGACGTTCCCATGCACTATTGCCCCGGCTGCAGCCACGGCGTAGTACACAAACTGGTGTCAGAAGTCATTGCCGAAATGGGAATGGCAGACAAGACCATCGCAATCTCCCCCGTGGGATGCGCAGTTTTCGCCTATAAGTATATCGATGTTGACTGGCAGGAAGCGGCCCACGGCCGCGCACCGGCACTTGCATCTGCCGTGAAGCGCCTGTGGCCGGACCGCCTGGTATTCACCTACCAGGGAGACGGTGATCTGGCCTGCATCGGCACCGCAGAGACCATCCACGCCCTTAACCGTGGAGAGAACATCACCATCATCTTCATCAACAACGCCATTTACGGCATGACCGGCGGCCAGATGGCCCCTACCACCCTCCTGGGCATGAAGACGGTCACCTGCCCCTACGGCCGCGACCCCAAGCTCCACGGCTACCCCCTCAAGATTGCCGATATCGCCGCACAGCTTGAAGGCACATGCTACGTAACGCGCCAGAGCGTGGAGAAAGTGCCTGCCATCCTCAAGGCCAAGAAGGCCATCAGGAAGGCATTCGAGTATTCCATGCAGGGCAAGGGCTCCAGCCTGGTGGAAATAGTTTCCACCTGCAACACCAACTGGAGAATGACCCCGGACAAGGCCAACAAGTGGATGGAAGAGAACATGGTCCCGTTCTACCCGCTGGGAGACCTCAAGGACAAAGGTTAATAGGAGGAACGCATTATGACACACGAAATTATCATATCCGGATTCGGAGGACAGGGCGTCCTCTCTATGGGAAAGATCCTGGCCTACAGCGGCCTCATGGAAGACAAGGAAGTGACCTGGATGCCGGCATACGGCCCGGAGCAGCGCGGCGGTACCGCCAATGTCACGGTCATTGTGAGTGACGATCCCGTCTCCTCCCCTATCCTCAGTTCATATGACACCGCCATCGTCCTAAACCAGCCCTCGCTGGAGAAGTTCGAAAGCAAGGTAAAGCCCGGCGGCACCCTCATCTACGACGGCTACGGCATCAACGTCCCTCCCACACGCAAGGACATCCACGTGTACAGGATTGACGCCATGGACAAGGCCGCAGAGATGAACATGATCAAGGTTTTCAACATGATAGTCCTGGGCGGCTTCCTCAAGGTTCACCCCATCGTGACCATCGAGAGCGTGCTCAAGGCCCTTCGCAAGACCCTCCCTGAGCGCCACCACCACCTCATCCCCATGAACGAGGACGCCATGCGCCTTGGCATGGACATCATCAAGGAACAGTAAGTTCCCGCACATATCAGAAAAAAGGCTGGCCTTAACGGTCAGCCTTTTTTCTGCTTAGAAGCGGAGGGCTTCTACTTTTTGGCGCATGATTTCGGCTTGGGCGTGGAGCCAGTCCACGTTTACGGGATCTGGGGCCGGGTCAAGGTTGTAGGGTTCACCTATGGCAAGGTGGTATCTGTGTGGGAATTTCCAACGGGCGTTGAAGACGGGGATGATCTGGGCGCCGCTTTGCATGGCTAGGCGGACGGCGCCGGTGTGGAACGGGAGGAGCTCCTCCCCCTCCTTGTTGCGGCGGCCTTCGGGGAAGATAAGGATGTTCTCTCCCCTTTCCAGGACCTTCAGGCAGTCTTCCAGCCACTGCGGGGAATGATTTCTGCGGTCTACGGGAATGCACTGGGCGTGGTCGTAGAAACGGCGTACGAAGCCGTTCTTCTCATAGTAGTCCATGGCTACCGTGGGGTGAATGAGATCCCTGCGGTACTGAACCATCAGCACAAGAGGGTCCATGAAGCCCACGTGACGGCCCACAAAGATGGTGGGAGCGTCAATCGTCGGTTTGACGCCGTGCACCTTGGGGCGCTGGACGGCGTGTACAAGACAGTATGCGAAACTCCTGAGACAGAGGTCCGCAAGGCTCAGGTGAGCCTTATGAACAGTGCCGCTCATTATGCTACTATGATGTTTATCTGCTGGCCGGTGATCTCAACGGTGAGAGGGAGGGTGCCGGGGATTTCGCCATCGGCTTCAACGCGGTCCGCCTTCTTGCCAAGGGGTTTGACGGTCATCTTCTTGAACTTCTTGGTGATGATACCCGGGAGGACGGCGAAGTCTCCCTTGTATATGTGGAGCATCTGGAAGAGGCCCTTGAAGTGGTTGACGCCGGGCTGGATGGAGACGTCGGCAAGGCCATCTTCCCAAGTGGTGTCCTCTGCGTTCTGCCTGAGACCGCCGCCGCGGTAGGCGCCGTTCGCAAGGACTGCGGTGAAGAGGCGGCCCTTGTAGACTGGGACATCGTCACATACTATTTCCACTTTGCGGCGGGCGCGGGAGAAGATGGAGTACGGGGCCACCAGGCTGTAGAGGAAGGAGCCCTTGTAGCCCTTGTCTTTCAAGGAATTGGTGTTGTAGCAGATGTTGGCGTCAAGGCCTATGCCGCCGATGTTTGCCATACAGAAAACGCCGTTTTCAAAGGTGAGACGGACCACGTCTTCCTTGCCGGTCTTGCCTGCTACGATGGCTTTAACGGCCTCTGACACGTCTCCGGGGATGTTAGCGGAGCGAATCCAGTCGTTGCCGGTGCCGGAAGGGATGACCGCGAAGGTGAAATCGTCAAGGGTGGCGCCGGAGGCATCGGCATAACGGAGAAGGCCGGTCATGACCTCGTGGACGGTTCCGTCGCCGCCAACTGCGATGAACTTTTTATATCCTTTTCCGGCGGCCTCTATGGCGAGGTCGATTGCATGGCCTTTGTGTTCCGTGCAAAGGTGGTCTACTTCAAGGCCGGCGTCTGTGAGTGCTATCTTGGAGTCTTCCCATGTCTGTGATGTTGCTTTAGTTGCAGAATAGGGATTGACAATCATGATCCATTTTTCCATGGCTAGTGTGTATTAGGTTTTAGAGTAATAATATCTACGTTAGGGAAGCCGGCCAGGCGGAAGGCGAAGGCGCTTCCAAGACCCACGGTTACGTGAAGGTGCTGATTGCCTTCAGTATAAAGGCCTGCCGATTCCCGTAGCCTCCAGGCAGAGGGATGTGGCCCGGCGGTCTTGATCTTGAGCCCGTGGGTATGGCCTGAGAGGGTAAGGTCTACTGGCGCTTTCCCGGCAACCTCCGCCCTCCAGTGGGTGGGGTCGTGGGAGAGGAGAATGGTAAAAGTGCCCTCAGGAATGCCCTCTAGGGCCTTTTGGAGATCTCCGCCCATGGACGGGAAGTATGGGTTGCCCGATATATTTTCCACGCCGGCGATGGCAATTTCAGCATTGTCCTTTTTGACGAAGGCGTGCTGGTTCAGGAGGACGGTCCAGCCAAGGGAGCGCTCCATTTCCAGGAGCCTTTCCGTCTGGGCAAGGCGCTGCTCGTGGTTCAGATGGTGCCCGTGGAGGAGGTAGTCGTGGTTGCCCCGGATGGCGTATATGCCAAGCGGCGCTTCCAGGCGGGCCAGCTGCTCCATATAGGAATCGGCCTCACCGGTGTCGAAGTTCACGAGGTCCCCGCAGAAGAGGATGATGTCCGGCTTTGCGGCCAGGACCATATCCACGATGCGCCTAATGTGAGGGTTGGCGGTGCCGAAGGAGCCGAGGTGGAAATCGGCAATCTGGCATACCCGGAGGCCGTCAAACCCTGCGGGAAAGCGGTCCAGACGCAGTTCCTGCTCATGGAGCTTCAAATGAGTGGTTACATAGAAGATGAGCGTGCTGAAGAAAAGGCTCACGGCTATGCCCACGCACAGGGCTGGGATCAAGCCCGTGGCGTAAAAGGCGCAGAAGAGGAACTTTGGCAGGGCGAATATGAATATAAGGTACGAAAGAACCTTTAGGGACTCCGTATACCTCACTCCCCTGCCTATATTCACAAGATACCATAGCGCCGCGGCCGTGGGGAGGCAGACCAGAAGCTTCCACCACAGGGATGCCCCGGAGAGGGTCACCAGAGTAATAAAAAGGTCCGGAAGCACTCCGAACAGGATGAAAAACACAACGTAAGTCTTGAATTTCATGCGACGCTATTGTATAGACAAATATAGGCATTTTTCCCGCATAATCAAAAAGTCACATTTTTCCGGCCTGCGCAATAGTTTGGCGCAAGATGGCTATATCTTTGCAACAAATTAAAATACAGAGCCATGATAGAGATTATCCTTTCCGTATGCCTGTACGCAGGCGCAGTCGCACTCCTGATCAAATGTGCCATAGCCTATTGCGAAAACAGCCATGACCACATTGTCACTGAGCCGTAAAGCCTCTCTCTATTTGGCATTTCCGCGGTTTTTCACTAAATTAGCGGAAGATATGAGAGAGTATAACGGCATATCGCGCCCGGCATATACGCCGGAGTTCATAGAGAACCTGAAGGCAGATGAAGTGTTTGTCTTCGGGAGCAACCTGGCTGGCATGCACGGCGGCGGGGCGGCATATATTGCGTTCCGCAAGTTCGGCGCCGTAATGGGCTGCGGAGTGGGCCTCCGCGGCCAAAGCTACGCCATCCCCACAATGCAGGGCGGCGTGGAAACCATCAAGCCGTATGTGGATGAGTTCATCGCATTTGCAAAGGAGCATCCGGAGTTGTTCTTCTATGTCACCCGCATAGGCTGCGGAATTGCCGGTTTCAGGGACAAAGAGATTGCTCCGCTGTTCGCAGATGCCGTTTCCATTCCCAATGTCTGCCTCCCGGAATCGTTCGTAAAACTGCTAGTATGAAAAAGATAGTCTTCTTCTGCTCCGCCAGCGATCAATGCCCCAAAGAGTACAATGAAAACGCCGCCAAAGTAGTGGAGGCGCTGTGTGAAAAGGGCTACGGCATTGTATCCGGCGGCACCGTCCTGGGTACTATGGGCGTTATCTCCAACACCGTAGCCAAATGCGGCGGCTACCACAAAGGCGTACTCCCCAGCTTCATGCAGGGGCTGGACTTCCCCGGCCTGTCGGAGGTAGTCTGGACGGACACCATGTCGGAGCGCAAGGAGGAGATGAGGCGGGATACCGTTGCCGCCGTCGCCCTGCCCGGAGGCATCGGCACCCTTGACGAACTCATTGAAACCCACGTCCTTGTAAAGCTCCGCCAGTACCACGGCCGGGTAATCGTCCTGAACATTGACGGCTTTTTCAATCCTTTCCTGCAGCTGCTGGACCACTATGTTGCCACTGGCATGCTCACCACGAAGGACCGGCAGCTGGTAGAGAGTTATGATACCGCAGAAGCGCTGCTTGAAACATTGTAAACAATCCAGTGCCATGAAAAAAACCATTTCGCTATTCCTTACGGCCCTGGCCGCTGTGGCCATTATCCTTGCCTGTAACAAGCCGGGGAACAACTACCCGGAGGAAAACCAGGAGCAGAACCAACAGGAGAACAAGGAGCAGGAAGAACTTGAACCGTTCCAATTCTCGGTGAAACCTGCCGTGGAAAACCTCATCTTCGATGGCAAGCCTGTTTTCAACCTGCATCTGGATAATCCCAATTCAGTTGCCGCTACGGCAGAAATCAGATTTTCCGTCTCAACAGACAAGGGCAAGAAGGTCGCAACCATAGACATCAGCCAGGAGGTTGCCGCCAAGGGCGCGGCAGACATCGTGCTAACTACGGACGATAATCTGGCTCCCGGCTTTTACAAGGCTACCGGAAAGGTGGACCGGAAAACCCTCCTTTCCGGAACAATGTTTGGCGTAAACCCCTTCCAGATAGTATCGGCACCGGACAAGCAAGCGGACTTTGAAGAGTTCTGGGACGCGGCATACGCCCAGCTCAAGGCCGTTGATATGAATGCCGTACTGGTTCCCACCAGTAAATCAGGCACTTATATGGTCACCATGCAATCCGTTCCGGACGGGCTTGAAGGAGACCCCATGACAATCCGCGGATATTACGTGGAACCGGTCAAAGACGGGAAGAAGCATCCTGCCATCGTGCACTACTACGGATACGACGACTTTGTACACAGCAGCGGCTACAAGCTGTACTGCCCCTCCGGCAGTGACTCTTTCGCCCATCTGTACCTCTCCTCCCGCGGCCAACGCATCAACTCCTGCAAGGCCTCCGAGCGCGAAGACGGCATTAATGAGGATTACCTGAACCCCTACACCGTCCAGTGGTTCACCGTGAACTTCGGGGACAAGAACAGCTACTACTACCGCGGCGCCTATATGGACTGCGTCCAGGGCATACGCTTCCTGGCTTTATGTGACGATGTAAAGGATCAGGTCGATATGAATAATGTCTTTGTAGAAGGTATGAGCCAGGGTGGAGCTTTCTCATATGCTGCCACCGCTCTCAGCAAGGAATACCCCGTGAAGGGCATTGCCGCTGCCGTTGCGTTCATGGGAGACTTCCCGGACTACTTCACCATCGTCCCCAATGAGGGCGGTGGCTTCCCCGGCATGGCCCAGAGCTGCAAGCAGAAACTTGGCTGGACCGATGATCAGATGTATCAGTTCATGTCCTACTTCGACACCAAGAACCTGGCCACAAAGATCAGCTGTCCCATCTATGCCTGCATAGGCCTCATGGACAACATCTGCCCGCCGCACACCAACATCGCCCCGTACAACAACGCCCTTACCCCCGTCTCGTCTAAACAGATGACCTTCTACCCCAAGATGGGCCACGCCACCCCCTCCGGCTGGGACTCCGGCTACCGTACATTCTTCCAAAACCTTGTCAAATAACAAATCAGCCCGTCACGCGACGGGCTGATTTATTAATACTCTTCCTCATTCCACATATGGTTTGGATTCTATAGGTATCTTATTATCAAATAGTTATAGGTGTAAACAAGAGCTTTGGATAACCACAGGGGAAGTCTGAGGCAGGCTGAGATGCCATTAGCTGACTGTATCCTCTCCATCTGCACTACCCACAACTTCCTTTGATTGTAACAGCTCTTTTATTTTGGTGGCAGGCTTAATGAATTCACTTGACTGGGAATGAATGTTAAAGTATTTGTTGAACACTCTGGCAATTACAGATGCAATCTTCTCAGGAGATTGATTCTTGGAGATTCGATGGGATATTTCTTTGGACTCTATATCAAACTCATAGGAAGGTGCTCCACCTTTTAACAGACTATATATGTCCAACTCATCAATGACACTTTTAACAACAAGAAAAACACTCTCGTCTAAGGTAGCCTCTTTTGAGGCCGCCTTGGGAATGGAAGAGTCTTTCCAGAAAACACATACTAACTGAGTTTTTGGATTAAAGAATCAGCTATTCATTCCTTCTGTCCGCCATCGTCTGCTGCCTCACCCGTTCCCAATTCCAATTTCGGCTGCTGTGACTCAATGTACCGTTTCAT
>CAMJJZ010000026.1 GCA_946406275.1 uncultured Bacteroidales bacterium
ACCCTTGCCAACCGCACCATGAAGGACGATGTCCCCGCCGACGTCAAGAATCGCCGCCTGCAGGAGATCATCGACCTACAGAACCGCAAGTCCCTGGAGGAATACCGCAAGATGATAGGGAAAACGGTGACAGTGCTGGTGGAAGGCCCTTCCAAGCGCAATCCGGCGGAGCTTTGCGGCCGCGCTTCCAACAATATGATGTGCGTATTTCCGGCCGGGAACCTGAAGAAAGGGGATTATGCCGATGTAACGGTGACAGACTGTACAAGCGCAACACTTATCTGCAAATTATAACCACATAATAATATGGCAAAAAAGTATATTCTGGCTCTGGATCAGGGAACAAGCAGTTCCAGGGCTATCGTCTTTGACCACGACGGAAGCGTATGCAGCGTGGCGCAGAAGGAATTCACTCAGCACTTTCCCAAACCCGGCTGGGTGGAGCACGATCCCATGGAAATCTGGGCCTCGGAGGCTGCAGTGATCGCGGAGGCCATCTCCACAATCGGCATAAACGGCCTTGACATAGCGGGTATCGGCATCACCAACCAGAGGGAAACCACAATAGTCTGGGACGCGGAAACCGGCATTCCCGTGTACAACGCCATAGTTTGGCAGGACCGCCGTACCGCAGAGTTCTGCAATACACTTGCCCCTTATGCCGATACCATTCGCAAGAAGACCGGCCTCATCGTAGACGCATACTTCTCCGGCACCAAGATCCGCTGGATACTGGACAACGTCCCCGGCGCCCGTGAAAAGGCTCAGAAAGGCCTTCTCCGCTTTGGTACCGTAGATACCTGGCTGGTATGGCAGCTCACCCGCGGAGAGGTTCATGTGACGGACGTCACCAACGCCTCCCGCACCATGCTCTTCAACATCAATACGCTGGAATGGGACAAGGAACTCCTTGATCTTCTGGATATTCCCGCATCAATGATGCCCGCCGTGAAGTCATCGTCGGAGGTCTATGGCAACACCAAGACCACCATTTTCGCCCACGAGGTTCCCATTTCCGGAATCGCCGGCGACCAGCAGGCCGCCCTCTTTGGCCAGATGTGCACGGAACCCGGCAGCGTAAAGAATACCTACGGCACCGGCTGCTTCCTCCTCATGAACACGGGAGAGAAGCCCATCATGTCCAAGAACAACCTCCTCACCACCATCGCCTGGAAAATTAACGGTAAGGTGAACTACGCCCTTGAAGGCTCCATCTTCGTTGGCGGCAGCGTGGTCCAGTGGCTTAGGGACGGCCTTGGCATAATCCGCAGTTCCTCTGAGATTGAGGCGCTTGCGGCCTCCGTTCCGGACAACGGCGGCGTATACTTCGTCCCCGCACTCACCGGCATGGGCGCCCCGTACTGGGATTCCAGCGCACGCGGCCTCCTTACCGGCATCACCCGCGGTACCACCGCAGCCCACATTGCCCGTGCTGCCCTTGAAGGCATCGCTTTCCAGACAATGGACATCGTAGGCGCCATGGAGAAGGACGCCGGCGTCAAGCTCAGCGAGCTCAAGGTAGACGGCGGTGCCTCCCGCAACAACCTCATGATGCAGTTCCAGGCCGATGTCCTAGGCGCCTCCGTAATCCGTCCAAAGGTCACGGAAACCACCGCCATGGGCGCCGCATACCTGGCCGGCCTGGCCGTAGGCTTCTGGTCTTCCGTGGACGAAATCAAGCGCCAGTGGCAGGTGGATGCCGCCTTCAAACCCTCAGCCCAGGACACCGCTCCTCTCAAAGCCGGTTGGGCCGATGCAATCAAGAGAACAATAAACAAATAACCAATTATGGAACAATACATTTTTGAATTTCTGGGAACGCTGGCGCTGGTGCTGTTCGGTGACGGCGTATGTGCTGCAGTTACGCTGAACAAATCCAAGGCACAGGGTGCCGGTTGGATTGTGATTACAATGGGATGGGGATTCGCCGTGATGATGGGCGTTCTCATCGCAGGGCCTATATCCGGCGCGCATCTTAACCCTGCAGTAACGCTTGGCCTTGCTCTTGCCGGATCTTTCCCTTGGGCATCCGTATGCGGATATGTTGTTGCCCAGATGGTAGGCGGCTTCGTTGGCGCCGTGCTTGTTTGGGTATTCTATAAGGATCATTACAAGGCCACCGCAGACCAGCCGGATGCAATGCTTGGTACCTTCTGCACCATGCCTGCAATCTGGAACCCCTGGAGGAACTTCCTCTGCGAGTTCATTGCAACCGCAGTGCTTGTGTTCGTGATCCTGTGCCTCGGCACCAAGGGCAACACTCCCGTGGGTGCAGGCGCACTTGGCGCATTCCCTGTGACCGCCGTGATCATGGCTCTTGGTATGTCCCTGGGTGCAACCACCGGTTACGCCATGAATCCTGCCCGTGACCTGAGTCCCCGCTGCGCCCACGCCGTGCTTCCCATCGCCGGCAAGCGTGACAGCGGCTGGTCCTACAGCTGGGTCCCCGTGGTTGGCCCTATGGCCGGCGGCGCCTTTGCGGCACTGCTCTACATGCTGGTCTTCTAGGCTGGGTGATTCGAATAAAAATGATTATCTTTGCGATATGAAACGGATTGTTCATATCGCAAAGATTTTTGTTCTGGGCCTCTTGGTTCTGGCCACTGCTTCCTGCGGCGTGTCCAAGGTCAAGGACATCAAAATCACGTCCGTGGACTTCAAGTACATTACCCCAACATCGTCAAGGAGTCTGGATGCGGTTCTGCTTCTGGGTATAGACAATCCGGCCCCGGCAATTACTATATCTGGCCTGGAAGGGGTTGTGAGCTATGGGGAGAGGCAAATAGTGAACGTGGTCTCGGATGGCATCGTCCTTCAGAAGAAGAGCCAGCAGGTGTATGAAGTTCCCTGCAAGGCATCGCTGGTAGACGGTGTGTCGCTGCTTTCCCTTATCCCGGTCTTCTCCGGTTCCCCCAATGCCCTCAAGGCCGATGTCCGCCTCCATGTAGCCCTCAAGAACGGTCCAGGCACGGACCTTGTATTCAATGACCTGAAGATACTCAATTTCACCCGATGAAACGTATACTCCTCATATTGGCTCTCCTTACCGTGAGCATCGCCGCAAGCGCCCAGCTGGATTCCCTTACAAGGGCGTCCATGGACACCACGCTTGTTGGTCGCGACATCATGTCGCTGGTAGGGAGCAAGGTTAACGTCAGCCAGTCGTCGGCCGTACGCAACGCACTTAACAATTACATCCGCTCCAACAGCGGGAAAAAGATCCAGGGCTACCGCATCAGGGTTTATTACGACAACACCCCCCAGGCCCGTACCCGCAGCGAAAGTATAGCCGCATACGTCCGCACCCAGTTCCCGGAGAACGGCGTTTACCGCACGTTTGAAGCGCCCAACTACAAGGTCACCGTGGGAGACTTCCGTTCAAAGGAAGAAGCCCTCAAGATATATATGACCCTCAAAGGCATTTACCCTACGGCATATATTATAAAAGAGAATATCAATTACCCGCTGTAAAGAGCAATGGCAGTCGTCAAACAGGGATTGGAACAGAAGCTTCAGCAGAAGCTTTCGCCGCTCCAGATCCAGACAATAAAACTGATCGAGATGCCCGTACAGGCACTTGAGCAGCACGTGAGGGAGGTCCTGAACGACAACCCCGTGATTGACGACACCGCCCCCCAGGGGAGCGAAGAAACCCGCGACGTCTCCATCTCCGAGGTAGAGGAGCGTGAGCAAAGCGGCGGCTCCCTGGAAGAGAATTACGGTCCCCAGGACGATGACATTCCGTCCTACAACCTCCACGTGAACAACTGGGGCAAGGACGAGCGCCCCCAGTACAACACCTTCTCCGTGAAGCAGAGCTTCTCCCAGAGCCTTCAGGAGCAGCTCGGCTACCGCAATCTCACGGACCACCAGCGCACCATCGCCACCTTCATAATCGGCTCCTTAGACGATGACGGCTACCTCCGCCGCGACATCGAATCCCTGGTGGACGACCTCGCTTTCCGCGCCGGCGTAGAAGCATCGGCAGAAGAAGTTGAGGCTATGCTCAAGGTAATCCAGGAGTTCGAACCTTCGGGCGTAGGCGCCAGGGACCTCCGGGAATGCCTCCTTATCCAGCTGGAGGACAAAAAGCGCACGCCTTCAGTGGAGAATGCCATTAAGGTGCTTGATACGCAGTTCGACGCCTTCAAGAATCGTCATTTCCAGAAGATTATGACGCGCCTGCATTTGTCGGAAGCTGATATGAAGGCCGTCCTGGACGAAATCCGCCGCCTGAATCCTTCCCCCGGCGGAGACATTGACGATTCCTATACGGACCAGGCCCAGCAGGTGGTCCCGGACTTCCGCCTGGACTACGAGCACGGAGAACTCATCCTCTCCATGCCCCGTTTCTCAATACCCGAGCTTCGCATCAACCGCAAGTACGAGGAGATTATGGAGACCGGCCGCCTGTCCAACTCTAAGTCGGATAAGGAGGCTGCAAGCTTCGTAAAGCAGAAGATAGATTCCGCAAAGTGGTTCGTGGAGGCCCTCCGCCAGCGTCAGAACACGCTGGAAAGCACCATGAAGGCAATCATCGACTATCAGCGGGAATACTTCATGGACGGCGATGAAAGCTCCCTGAAGCCTATGGTCCTCAAAGATATTGCGGAGATAACTGGCTTCGACATAAGCACCATCTCCAGGGTAGTGAACTCAAAGTGGATAGAAACCCACTTTGGCATATTCCCCCTGAAGTATTTCTTCTCCGAGGGTCTTGAGAATTCTGAAGGTGAGGAAGTCTCCACCCGAGAAATCAAGAAAGCCCTCAAGGAGCTTGTGGACGGAGAAGACAAGCACAATCCGCTCACGGACGACGAGCTCGTAGAGTCCCTTTCCGCCAAGGGATATAAAGTAGCGCGCCGTACCATTGCAAAGTACCGCGCGCAGCTGGATATTCCCAAAGCGAGATTCCGCAGGGAATTATAGTTTTCCGCCGAATGCCAGGTCTCCGGCGTCCCCAATTCCGGGAATCACGAAGAAGTGACTGGTGAGTTCCTCGTCAATTGCTGCAACCCAAAGGGTAACGTTATCTCCCATTGTCTGTTTAAGGTGGTCTACCGCATAGGTGCTTGTGACAGGGCATACGATGTGGATGTAGTCCGGCTCTCCGCCGCCCTGCTCAAAGAGTTTCTGAAGGCCAACTTCCACCGATGAACCGGTTGCACTCATGGTGTCCGCCAGGATGAGTGTCTTGCCCTCCAGCGCCGGCGTGGTGCAGTAATTTGCCTTGATCTTGAAATAATCTCCCTTGCCGTATTTTCTGAATGCCACAAGGAAGGCGGTTTCCGCGTGGTCAAACACATTGAGCATGCCCGTCTGCAGCGGCAGACCGGCCCTGAGGATGGTTCCAATCACAAGCGGCGTGTCCGGCGTGGACACGGTGGCAATCCCAAGGGGAGTGGTCACTTCCTTTTCAGAATAGGAGAGATGCTTTGAAATCTCATAGGCGAAAACTTCTCCCACTCTCTCCAGATTGCGCCTGAAGCGCATGCTGTCCTTCTGGATTCGTATATCGCGCAGTTCGGCGATGAATGTGTTGAGAACACTGTTGGTCTCCCCAAGGTTAATTACTTTCATGTATTACGGAATATGGGTTGTGGTTACAAATATAGCATTTTTTTATTACATCGTCATTCTCGGGCTTGTCCCGGGAATCTCTAACCCTCCCGTCATTCCGGACTTGTTCCGGAATCTTTAACATAACGCTGGTGGTAGTATTGGTGCAGAAATCCTCGGACCTTCGGTCCTCGTCCCTCCCAAACAAGTTTGGGCCCCTCCCACTCATGCGGCGTGGGCGCCACAGATTTCTTGCACCAACACTACCACCAGCTACAATTTGGTTTCGTCAAGCATATCCCAATACAACAAAAGTCAAGGTGACGTACGTCAACTTTTATGCGGGTGACGTACGTCAGGAATCGGCCTCTCAGGGCGTATAGTGACGCAGGTCTCCCCGGTTTTGGGTGACGTACGTCACCTCTGTCCGCAAATAGGGCCATTTTCACGGACAGAGGTGCGGAATAACGGGAAAATTGATTATATTTGTATGATTTAACACAACATTGAGTTATGGCAAAACGGGAAATTAAATTCTCCCTGGTTTACAGGGACATGTGGCAGAGTTCCGGCCGTTATCAGCCGCGTGTAGACCAGCTGGTGCGTGTGGCTCCGGCAATAGTGGACATGGGCTGCTTCGACCGCGTGGAAACCAACGGCGGTGCTTTTGAGCAGGTGAATCTGCTCTATGGCGAAAACCCCAACGTTTCCGTCCGTCAGTGGACGGCGCCACTCCGTAAGGCAGGCATCCAGACCCATATGCTGGAACGTGGCCTCAACGGCATCCGCATGAATCCCGTTCCCGCCGACGTGCGTGAACTCATGTTCAAGGTCAAGAAGGCCCAGGGAACTGATATCGCCCGTTCCTTCTGCGGCCTCAATGATCACCGCAACCTGAAACTCTCAGTTGAATATGCCAAGAAGGCCGGCATGATTTCCCAGGCCGCCCTGTCCATCACCCATTCCCCGGTTCACACCGTAGAATACTACCTTAATCTGGTGGACAAACTTGTGGAATACGGCACTGACGAAATCTGCCTCAAGGACATGGCTGGCGTAGGCCGTCCCACAGAGCTTGGACAGATTGTGGCCGGCATCAAGAAGGCCCACCCTGAAATCAAGGTCCAGTACCATGGCCACACCGGCCCCGGCTTCTCGCCCGCTTCCATGCTGGAAGTCGCCCGTGCAGGAGCAGACTATCTTGACGTTGCCGTAGAGCCCCTCTCCTGGGGAAAGGTCCATCCGGACGTAATCACCGTCCAGCAAATGATGAGGGCAGACGGCTTCCAGGTAAAGGACATCAACATGGACGCCTATATGGAAGTACGCCGTCTCACTCAGGAATTCATTGACGATTTCCTTGGCTACTGGATCAACCCCACCAACTCCCAGATGACCTCCCTGCTGGTTGGCTGCGGCCTTCCCGGCGGCATGATGGGCTCCATGATGGCGGACCTCAAGGGCTTCCAGGGGGCAATCAACGCCACCCAGCGTGCCCACGGCCGTCCGGAGATGAGCCTGGACACCCTCATGGTCAAGCTCTTCGAGGAAGTTGAGTACGTATGGCCTCGCCTCGGTTACCCGCCGCTGGTGACTCCTTTCAGCCAGTATGTGAAGAACACGGCCCTCATGAACCTGTTCAACATGCTGCAGGACAAGCCCAGATGGACCACCATCGACAAGGACACCTGGGGCATGATCCTGGGCAACATGGGCAAACTGCCCGGAGAACTGGATCCGGAGATTGTGGCCCTCGCCAAGGAAAAGGGCTTGGAATTCTACACCGGCAACCCTCAGGACATGTATCCCAACGAGCTTCCCAAGTTCCGCAAGATGATGGACGATGAAGGTTGGGATTACGGTCAGGACGACGAAGAACTCTTTAACATGGCCATGTTTGAGCGCCAGTACCGTGACTACCGCAGCGGAATTGCCAAGGAGCGCTTCAACAAGGACCTGGCAGATATGAAGGCCAAGGCCGGAGCACCCATCGTCATAGAGCGTCCCGTTGTGGAGATGCCCAAGTTCTCCGTAGAGGAATACCTTGCCAAGTACCCCAAGGCCACTCCCGTACAGTGCCCCGTGAGGGGTCAGCTCCTCTGGGAACTGGATGTGGACGATGCCTCCAAAGCTCCCGTCGTGGGCAAGAAGGTAAAGGCAGGAGAGGTAATCGGCCATGTACAGACATATTATGGTCTGGAAGATGTTGTAGCCGCTGTTGACGGCATCATCGTGGCCTCTCTTGGCAAACAGGGAGACAAGGTTGAAAAAGCGGAAATAGTAGCTTTCATCCAGTAATTTTTCCTATCTTTGCCGGGAAAAGAGACTGTTATTATGGCACAAATTATTTTGTGCCATGAAATTAAAAGACCTTACCCCGGATGACCGTCCCCGGGAAAGACTGCTCCTCAGCGGAGCACGTTCCCTCTCAAACTCCGAACTCATTGCCATCATCATCGGCGGTGGAATAGGAGGTAAGAACGTAACAGAAGTAGCCCGTGAACTGCTGTCAATGGCAGAGGGTTCCCTTATGCTCCTAGCTTCAATGCCCGTGGAGAGGCTTATTACGCAGAAAGGAATAGGCCCGGCAAGAGCCATCATGGTTGCCGCCGCCCTAGAACTGGGAAGGCGCTCCATGCAGGAATCCAACAGCATAAACAACAGTCCGCTCACATCGCCGGAACTGGTGGTTCAGCTCATGCTGCCCGTCCTCCGAAACCTCCAGCACGAGGAATGCTGGGCCCTGTTCCTCAACGCCAAGAACCGCCTCATCGGCAAGGAAATCCTTAGCACCGGCAGCCTGGAAAGCACGGTGATGGATACCCGTAAAGTCCTCCGCCGCGCCATTGAGAAGCAGTCCCGCCACGTGATCATGGTCCACAACCACCCAAGCGGCTCCCCAGAGCCATCAGAGGCCGATATCCGCCAGACCGACATCCTCCGCAAGGCCCTCTCCGCCGTGGAAATCGATCTCCTTGACCACATCATCATAGGCGACCACAAGTTCTACTCCTTTTCCCAGGAAAGGTTCGGATAGAATCCCTTCTAGTCTTTTTGTTGCCAATTGCTTGTTGCGACAGAGAATAATTTATATATTTGTACATTATAATGTACGTATGCTATGGTAGTAATTAGTTCCGCGGAATTCCGTAACAACATGAAAAAGTACCTTGACACAGCTAAGACTGAGCGTGTTATCATCCAACGTGGCAAGAACGAAACCTTTGTACTGGTGGCTCAGAACAATGCCTCTGAAGAAGACTTGACACGTGCCATTACTGTAGATGACGTCATTGATCGCGTACGCGAGGGCCTGAATGAGATGTTTGCGAGGAAGGAAGCAGAGAGAACGGCCTAATAATGAAAGTATTATTCCTTCCTGAAGTCGTCAATCAGTTTATTGAATTAGCCGAGGTTCTATATGATAAAGGATATCTTGGCTTCATGGATGCCGCGCAAGAGTATTCTGAGCAGTTATTCCGTGACATCCATACCAATCTTCCCTTAAAGGTCATGAAAGGTGCTCCAGCCTTTTTTGAACGTTTTGGGAACAACCTCTTCTATTCTGCGTTCCCCAGAAACAAACAAACGGTATGGTACGTCTTTTACAGCGTTCATGAGGTAGATGGCGAGATAACTTATCTTGTCCGCCACCTCACTAATAACCACGTTATCGCACACCATCTGGATATTGAATAGTATCTATCTTCTTTAGCCGAGTGTTTCCACGTATTGAGTTGACGTACGTTACTCTGGGAACACGCAAGGCCACATGGATGCGCGGTGTATTAACCAAAACAAGAGAGCCGAAAGCTCTCTTGTTTTGGGTGCATGGTGGTGCCTTTCTCGAACCAATTCATGGCTGACCTTGACAAAATTTGGGAACTACGGTATTGGATTCCAGACCCTACGGACCCACTCACGTGGAGGTCTGCATGATTGACGTTGCAGGTTTGCAATGGGGCTGTTTTAGGAAATTCATAGAGCCATCCCCACTATATCGGGGTAGTTATCAATGATGTAAACGCCCTTTCCTATGCCGGAAATAGTAACCGTTGTAGGCGTATAGTCTGTTGCTTTTTTTAGTTTTTTTTTCTTGCCCAAAAGCAACAATGTTTTACTACTGTTTCTTGACTTTCCGGTGTTACCATACTATTTATTATAGGAGCAGGCACTACTAAACGCCTGATATAAATATGAACAACAGTCAACCTTACAGACGACAGTATCGTCAATTAGACGATGAGACCAAACTTAAAATAAGTGCCAGCGCACAAGGCAAGCCAAAGTCCGAGGAACATAAGGAACACATCCGCCAAGCTATGATAAACTACTGGCAGGGCGTTCCTGACCGTCCGGACGATAATAATGAGTTTAACCTTTAATCCCGGATGCGATGTGTGATAGATGAGCTAAAGATGTGCTATGTAGCAGACCAAGAAAGACTGGAGGAATTAAAAGGTATTGCTTCCGGGGAGTACATCAATATTCCCGGCTTCAGGCTTTATCGAGTTATCAGCGACAGGTTCCGCTATTGCCTTGATATTATTTCCGATGGTGACAAGGTAGCCCAGTTGAGGTTTGGCTTGTACACGGAAGACGATGGTTCGGAGTCCCATGTCTTTCTCAAGGTGTTAAACAGGGTCCTGTACGACCCGGACTTGTTGCAGAAGGTGGTGTCCATCCCTGAATATTTCGGCATGGTCTGTAATAATTTCACTGCACTGGACCTTGCCGTAGATACCAACCTCAACGTGCCGTCACTAATAAGGCGTATGATGAGGGATAAAGATGTAACCACTATCATCAACGGAAAGGCAGTAAAGGACCGCAAGGCGATAATACCCGGCGTTTCCTTCGAGTATTCATCCTCATTGGACCGCCTCCGCCATCTCACTGTCACCATCAAACAGAAGAAAGCCATCAACAACAAAAACGACGGCATCACTGTACAGGCATACGATAAGCGTGCTGAGGTTGTGAACCATTCCGACAAACAGTACATTCTGGATTACTATGGCGACCCGAAACGCCTGTACAGGCTTGAAATCCGGCTCCGTTACCGGGAGCTGAAGGACTATATGTTGCTAACAAAAACACCAGCCACGCCTGACCTAATCTTTGACCAGCATTTTCTGGTACACATGTTTTGCTACCATCTTGCGGCAGTGGTCAGGTTCACCAAAGGGCGGCGGAAAATTCAGTGGGAGCAACTACTGGAATGCAATGACAGGGGATAGATAACAATATCCCCCACCACTGCACAATCCGTCAGTATCAAAACCTTCCTTGTATCAATTTAGCACATAAAACAAGGTGATACACCGCAGATGGATGTATCACCTTATCAGTTTGTATTAAATCTATTAGAAGATGTCAATTCCAAGGCAATATGCAACTATACCTAATATGCCAATGACAATGGGAAGGACAGTATAAGAGATAACATGAATGATTGTTCCGGCTTTCTCGCCGTATGCTTTTTTCATTCTATCCAACTTCCCAAGCCCTTTGGAATTATTGAAAAGCCGAAGATAAATGGTGAACAAGCCAAACAAAAGCGCAAAGATACCAATAATCAAGGTGAACATAATCTGATGAGGTTAAATTAAACTATGCAAATTTACATTTTTTTTGTGATGTGACAATGATGCCCCTGCGTATAACGCACTTCTCATTGCGGAAAGGCTTGTCCTCGCTGATTCCGTAGTTACGAAGGTAGGCATATCCGACCCCAAGAGCGTTTTTGTCCCAGTGGTCACATAGTGCTTTCAGGTTGCCGTAGTAATAGTGCTGACCGTCTACCTCAAGGTGAACGACCATCCTTTCTTGTTTCCCGTTGATTTCTGCCATCGTTAGTTCATGAAGTAACGGCAAAGATAAGTAAAAAGTTGCAAACATTAAAAATAATCTCTATAATACTTGCATATATTAAATATTTGCAGTATATTTGTATATCAAAAGATGCAGATATGGACAAGGTCGTTATACTGGCTCGCGTGAGCACCGATAAGCAGGAATACCAAAGGCAGGTCAATGAACTTAAGGACTATTGTAACCGCGTCGGCTGGAGCGTTGAGGCAGCGTTTTGCAACAAAGTCAGCGGCGCAAAGACCATAGAGGAACGGCAGGAAATTCAAAGCCTCATCTCTTATGTCAAAGACCACGAAATCAGCCGTGTGGTCTGCCTTGAAATCAGCCGTCTCGGTCGTAACACCCTCCAAGCCCTGAAGGTCATCGAGTGCCTCAACGAGCACGGGGTCAGTCTGTTCGTCAAGAACTACAACCTCGAGACCCTCAACCCCGACGGCAAGGTCAATCCCGTTGCATCGCTCATCTGCACCATCCTGCTCGAAATCGCCTCGATGGAGCGGCTGACCATCGCGGAGCGGATGGCGAGCGGTCGTGACCAATACATCGCCAAGTGCCGCAGGGAGGGTGTCAAGATGGGACGTCCAGCATCTTACCGTAAATCTGACGATACCTACAAGGACCAGTACCAGCGTGAAATCAGCCTGCTCAAAAAGGGTATTTCACTTCGCAATATCACCGCCATAACCGGAACAAGTGTAAATACATTAAGGCGTCTCAAAGTTAAGTTTGTGGGATGAATAACTTGGTTTTTAATATTTTTGTCTGTATCTTGGTACAAGTTGGTCTCTGGATTCCATGCCAACCGCCGAGTCTCGGCAATAATAAGCGACCGTGGCGTTACAACGGGTTCACACTTTATAAACCAATGTTGTCCATTGAGAGATGTCAACAAATTCTCAAATCAAACAATTTTTCCTTAACCAATGAAGCGGTTAAGGACGTGAGGGAGTACCTGTACTTCCTCGCCACCCTCGAAATCGAGGTCAATAATAATGCAGCTAAAGCCAACGGAGATGACCAGAGTATTGTTGTATTGTAGGGTAAGTACGGACGAACAAGCAGATGGTTGTTCCCTTGATGTTCAGGAAAGGTTTTTGCGTGCATACTGTGCCAACCACGGATATGAAATTATTGGGGAGGCGTACAGAGATGACTATACTGGCAAGGGTTATCAACTTAAGCGACCAGAGTTAAAGAAGCTCTACGAGTACTGTGTAAGACACACGAAAATGGTCGATAAGGTTCTATTTCTACGCTGGGATAGGTTTACCAGAAACCTAGAGTTTGGTATGACCTATAAGCGAAAATTTATTGATGAGATGGGTATTGAAATCAATTCAATTGAGAACACCATCAACTTTAATGCACCAGAATGGCCCACGCTACTTGCTTTGTATATTGGTGTCGCTCAAACAGAAAATGAGAAGAACTCTAAACGTACTAAAGAAGGTATTCACGGAACACAGTTGAAGGGGAAATGCTCAGGGCTCGCCCCAAAAGGTTACAAGAACGTAAGAATATCAAAGCATGATTGCTGGGTAGATATTGTTCCGGAAGAGGCGGATAAAATCAGATTGCTTTTCAAGGAAGTGGCTAAGGGCGTTGAGGTTCCAACTTACATCAGGGACAGGGTTTATCCACAGTTGAAAGACACAACCTTTTTCCATATTCTGAGGGACCGATTTTATACGGGGTATGTTCATGTTAAAGCATACGGTGATGACCCAGAGCAATATGTCAAGGGGCAGCATGAAGCCATCATTGACGAGGATACTTTCAACAAAGTCCAGTTCCTGCTGGACAAGAAAAAGGGTAAGCAAACCGCCAAGGTTTCTAGAACCATTATTCCGGACCTGTATCTTAGGAAAGTCCTTATTTGCCCGGTCTGTGGTCATATTCTTACCGGAGCCTATAGCAAGGGGAACGGCGGTAAATATGCCTATTACTTCTGCAATCATGACCACAAGCACCTCAACGTAAGAGCCGAAAAGGTTAATAATGGTTTCTGTGACTTCATCTCTGTCCTCAAACCGCACAAGGCTATCGTGGCACTGTACAAGGAAATCCTCAGCGATGTATGCGGTGACCATGCCAGAGAAGTACGGAGCAAGATGGTCAAATTACAGAATGAAGCCGAGGGCATTAAGGCTCGTATCAACAGGGTCAACGATATGTACTACGACGGTGAAATCACCAAGGCAGAGAAAGAGGATGCCATTAACCGTTACACGAGGCAGGTTGAGAGCCTCAACAGTCAGATTCAGTCGTTGAGGCTGGGAGCCGATTCACAGATGAAAGGCAAGCTGGAATACGCCATCAATATCATTGAAAACCTAGCCACAGTGTTCCAGAAAGCCAGTCCGGAGGTGAAACTTAAACTGATTGGTTCGATTTTCCCGGAAAAAATAGAATTTGACGGAACAAATTATCGAACCAC
>CAMJJZ010000027.1 GCA_946406275.1 uncultured Bacteroidales bacterium
CCCGCATCGGCCCAGGAGAAATTCAACCTTGAGAGTATCCTGGAGGCTGTTTCCTCCCGTCTGCCGGAGGCCCCGGCGTGGTTCGACAAGGATCAGTTCACGGACAAAAACCTCCGCTTCTTCGCATCGGAGATTATCCGTGAGAAGATATTCCTCAACTTCTCCGAGGAGATTCCTTACTCCTGCCAGGTGGAGATTGAGGCCTTCCACGAGGGAGAGGACCGCTACGAGATAAGCGCCGTGATTTACGTGATGAGGGAGTCCCAGAAGGGAATCATCATCGGCAAGGGCGGCTCCGCCCTCAAGAAAGTGGGCACCGAAGCCCGTCTGGATATGGAAGACTTCTTCCAGAAGAAGGTTTTCCTTTCCACATACGTTAAGGTAGACCCTGACTGGAGAGAGTCCAGGAAGGAATTAAGACGTTTTGGTTATGAGTATTAAGATTTGTATATCTGTTCCGGAAACAATGCCACCCTCGGCTTAGAGGGAGGGGCCCATTTATGGGAGGGGCCGGCGCAGCCGGAGTTTCAGGAATAGATATACAAATCTGAATTGATTTAAATAATATGGCAGAAGATTGGGAAGACATCGAAGGACAAGAAGAAGAACTGGGTGAAGAACTTGGCGAAGACGCCGTTGCTTCCGGGAAATTCGAAAAACTCCTGGGCAGCGACAGCACCCGTTTCAAACTCTCCGGCATGTTCAAGGACTGGTATCTGGACTATGCGTCCTACACCATCCTGGACAGGGCCGTGCCGCACATCGTGGACGGTTTCAAGCCCGTCCAGAGGCGTGTGCTGCACACCATGGCGGAGATGGACGACGGCCGCTACACCAAGGTGGCCAACATCGTGGGCCAGGCCATGCAGTACCATCCGCATGGCGACGCCTCCATCCTTGGCGCCCTGGTCACCCTTGGCCAGAAGGGTCTTCTCATAGACTGCCAGGGAAACTGGGGTAACATCCTCACCGGAGACTCCAACGCGGCGCCCCGTTACATTGAGGCCCGCCTCTCCAAGTTTGCAAAGGAAGTGGTGTTCGACAAGAACGTAACTCCCACCATGACTTCCTACGACGGCCGCAACCAGGAGCCCACGGAGCTCCCGGTCCGCTTCCCTCTCCTGCTGGCGCAGGGCACTGAGGGCATCGCTGCGGGCTTATCGTCCAAAATCCTTCCCCACAACTTCAACGAGCTCATCGACGCCTCCATCGCAATCCTGAAGGGAGAGCCGTATGAGATTCTGCCGGACTTCCCCACCGGAGGCATCGCGGACTGCTCCAAGTACAACAAGGGAAAGCGCGGCGGCATAGTGAAAGTCCGCGCCAGGATCAACAAAATAGACAAGTCCACCATCACCATCACGGAGATCCCTTACGGCAAAACTTCCCACGCCATCATCGACTCCATCATCAAGGCCAAGGACAAGAAGAAGATCAACATCAAGAAGATAGAGGACATGACCACGGACAAGGTGGAAATCGTCATTCATCTTCCTGCCGATGTTTCCCCGGACAAGACCATCGACGCCCTCTACGCCTTCACGGACTGCGAGAGCAAGATAAGCCCCAACGCCTGCGTGATCCGTGAGAACAAGCCCGCCTTCCTCACGGTGGACGAGATTCTGGAGTACGATACCTACCACACCCGTGACATTCTCCAGGCCCAGCTCCAGTACAAGATGGAGCAGCTGGAGAACGACTGGCACTACTCCTCCCTGGAGCGCATCTTCTTCGAGAACCGCATCTACAAGGTCCTGGAACAGAACCAGATGAGCTGGGAAGAGCAGCTGCAGGACATAATGTCCCAGATGCTCCAGTACCAGGATCTCCTCAAGAGGCCCATCACCATGGAAGATATCCTGAAACTGGTTGAAAAGCCGGTCCGCAAGATATCCAAGTTCGACACCAAGGCCCTGGACGAAAAGATCTACGCCCTGGAAGACCAGATGAAGGAGGTCCAGGACAATCTGGACAACATTACCCGCTTCACTATTGACTGGTTCAAGAACCTCAAGAAGAAGTACGGTAAGGACTGGCCGCGTCTCACGGAGATATCGTCCCTGGAGAATATCACCGTCACCAAAGTGGTGTCCAACAACGCCAAGCTCTACGCCAACCTGGCCGAGGGCTTCGTGGGAATCGGCCTCAAGAGGGACGACGGCGGGGAGTTCATCTCCGAATGCTCGGACCTCAGCGAAATCATCGTCATAGGCCGGGACGGCAAGTTCCGCGTGACTAAGGTTACGGAGAAGGCCTTCTTCGGGAAGGACCTCCTCTACGCCGGCGTCTTCAACCGTGCCGACGAGCGCACCATCTACAACGTAATCTACCGCGACGGCAAGGGTCCCAACCACTATGCCAAACGCTTCAATATCACCTCCGTAACCCGCGACAAGGTTTACGATATCACCACCGGCGAGGAAGGCTCCAAGATCCTGTGGTTCACCGTTAACCACAACGGAGAGGCGGAGACCGTGAAAATTGGCCTCCGTCCCAAGAAGGGGCTCAAGAAAAGCCTCCTGGAATGGGACTTCGCAAACCTGGCCATCAAGGGACGCGCCTCAAGGGGCAACCTGGTGACCAAGTACGCCATAGCCCGCATCACCCTCAAGTCCAAGGGCGTCACCACTCTCCAGGGCAAGGACATCTGGTACGATCCGGACATCCAGCGCCTCAACGAGGACGGCCGCGGACAGCACCTTGGCAAGTTCGCCGGCGAGGACCGCGTACTTGCCATCTTCTCCGACGGCTCGTACTACACCACGTCCTACGACCTGGTGAACAAGTACCAGGGCGACGTAATCCGCATAGAGAAGCTCGACCCCGGCCGCGTATACACCGTCCTTTACTGGGACAACGCCGCCAAGGCCTTTTACGTGAAGCGTTTCAGCTTCGTGGAAAGCAACAACAACCCGGTGCTGTTCATCTCGGATTCCAAGGGCTCCAAACTGGTGGACATCTCCTCCGATCTGCACCCCCAGGTGCTCCTCACCTACGGCAAGAAGTTCGAGCACAAGGAACCGGATGTGCTTGACGCAGAGGAGTTCATCGCCAAGAAGGGTCTCACCGCCAAGGGCAAGAAGTGCTCCTCCCTGGACCTCAAGTCCGTTGAGTTCACCGAGCCCCTCCACAAGCCCGAGGACGATATCGAACCCACCGATGAAGACGAGCCCGTAGACGACGAGCAGGTAGACGAACCTATGGAAGACGAACCCATCGAAATCGACCTCGCCAAGGACATCCCCGCCGCTCCCGCCGCCCCGTCACCGTCCCCCGAAGCCCCTGACACCCCCGCCCCGGACGAACCCGCCACAGACTTCACAGACTGGACGCTGTTCTAAGTTATGGCCGCTGCCATAACGTACTTTTGCTTTCATGAAGATTGTTGTAGCGCCTGATTCTTTCAAAGAATGCTTGTCTGCCAGACAGGTGGCCCGGGCTATGTCCGGAGCCATACTTGAACTGTATCCCGATGCAGATGTGACCGCCATTCCTCTCGCCGATGGCGGAGAGGGCACACTTGACGTGTTGGCGGGTCCTTTGGGCGCGCACATTGAAACCGTGTATGTAAGCGATCCGCTTGGAAGGCGGGTCGGCGCCAGATATGGCATTAGTGGTGAAACGGCAATCATTGAAGTGGCTGAGGCGTGTGGATTGCAATTGTTGTCCATGGCGGAACGCAATCCAATGCTGGCGTCAAGCCGTGGCGTAGGTGAACTTATTATGGATGCTTGTAGTAAAGGATGCAGGCATTTCATTATAGGGTTGGGCGGTACTGCAACATGTGACGGCGGCATGGGAATGATGTCTGTCCCCGGCCTGCCGGAAGTTCTTTCAAAGTGTGAGGTTGAATTGTTGTGTGACGTGAAGGCTCCTTTTCTAGGGCCACAAGGAGCAGCAAGGGTGTTTGCTCCACAAAAAGGAGCATCACCGGAACAGGTAGAGTTGCTGGAAGAACGCATGCTGAGAGTGGCCGCGGACATTAAAGAGCAGACCGGCATTGACATTTCCTTCATGCCATGTGCAGGCGCCGCCGGCGGTATAGCCGGAGCGCTGATGGCATATGCAAAGGCACGTGTCTGCGCTGGAGTTGAACGGGTCATGGAACTATGCGGCTTCTTTGAAGCAATCCGTAATGTAGACCTTATTATAACAGGTGAAGGCAAATCCGACGCCCAGACCCTCATGGGCAAAGTCCCATACGGAGTTTTGAAACATGCTGCCGGCAACCCCGTCGCGCTCCTGTCCGGCAGAATCGAAGACAGGGCCGCTTTGAAACGCGCCGGCTTCCATGCAATCGAAGAAGTCTCTCCCCGTTGTCTTCCGCTTGACAAGGCCATGGACCCCGCAACCGCCCTTCAAAACATTCATAACGCCGTCCGGAAACTATAGATGAACTGCCACCTCGACAGAGAAACACCCTCATACGCGTTCTGGGCGTCAAGGCGGCAACGATTTTGGCGTTTTGGCACGTTTTCCTTGCCGCCTCGACATTCAGATGGCGTATAATGGCGATTATATGTCGAGGCGGCAATGTATTCCCGCGGATTTCCCGCGGATAATACATATATTTGCATATGATTATCGCGTTAACTGGCTATATGGGCGCTGGGAAGACCACGGTGGGGGGCATCGTGGCGGATGCGCTGGGGTGTGCGTTCATTGATTTGGACGATGTCATAGTGAAGAAGGCCGGGAAGGGAATTCCGGAAATCTTTGCGCAGGATGGGGAGGATGCGTTCAGAGCCATTGAGGCCGATTGCCTGGCCAAAACCATAAAGAAATACTCCAGCAGCACGGTTGTGCTGGCGCTTGGCGGCGGGACGGTGACGTGCCCCGGGGCGCCGGAGCTGCTTCAGAAGAACACACTGTGCATCTGGCTCAAGGCTTCTATTGAGACATTGGCAGCAAGGGCTGCCGGCTCGGAACGCCCGCTTGCCGATGAGCATTTCGCGGAACGTTATGCAGCCCGGGAGCCACTTTACCAAACCGCAGCGCACATAATCCTTGATACTGACGGCGTCAGTTCTGAAGAAATTGCCGACGAAATAATCATCGATTGCCTCTAGTTTTACTGAGCCTCTTGTAATTTTACAAAGATTTTATTATCTTTGTGAGACTATGGGCATTTCGGAAAAAAAGTGGACAGTTAAAGACAGCGCGGCACCGGAAACGGTGGCGCAACTCTCCACCGAACTGGGCATAGACGGAGTCCTTGCGGAACTCCTTGTCCAGAGGGGCGTTACCACTTTCGAAGAAGCCCGTTCTTTCTTCCGCCCCCGCCTTGAGGACCTTCACGATCCCTTCCTCATGACAGACATGGACAAGGCCGTGGAAAGGCTTCACAAGGCAATCACTGAAGGAGAAAAGATCCTTGTCTACGGAGACTACGACGTTGATGGCACCACCGCCGTGGCGCAGGTGTATTCCTTCATCAAGATGTTCTCCCAGAACGTCTCCTTCTACATCCCGGACCGCTACGACGAAGGCTACGGCCTTTCTTACAAGGCCCTGGACTGGGCCGGTGACAACGACATCAACCTTGTCATCACCCTGGACTGCGGAATCAAGGCTATCGACAAAGTGGAATATGCCCGTGCCAAGGACATAGAGGTCATAATCTGCGACCACCATCTCCCGGAAGAAGAACTCCCCGCCGCCGTGGCAATCCTGGACCCCAAGCGCGAGGACTGCCATTATCCCTTTGACGATCTCTGCGGCTGCGGAGTAGGTTTCAAGCTTGTTCAGGGCTATGTCCAGAAATACAATCTGGACCCTGCCCTCCTGGAACCGCTGCTGGACCTGCAGGTTGTCTCCATTGCATCGGACCTGGTGTCCATGACCGGAGAAAACCGCATCCTGGCCCACTACGGCCTCAAGCGCCTCAACGAGAATCCCCGCTGTGGCCTCCTGGCCATGATCAACCTTTCCAAGCTGGACCCCGGGCACATCACCATCGACGATATCGTCTTCAAGATCGGCCCCCGCATCAACGCGGCAGGACGTATGGAAAGCGGCCGTCTGGCAGTAGAACTTCTCACCGCCACTGACGATAAAACCGCCACCCGCATAGGCGAAGAGATAAACGAAAACAACAACGAGCGCAAGTCCATCGACAGGGAAATCACCCAGCAGGCGCTTGAAATGGTGGCCAACGGCACCGCCCTGGAGACGGAAAACGTAACCATCGTCTATAATCCCACCTGGAACAAGGGCGTTGTGGGAATCGTGGCCTCACGCCTTGTAGAGGCATATTACAAGCCCACCGTGGTGCTCACCAAGAGCAACGGCTTCATCACCGGCAGCGCACGCAGCGTGTCCGGATTTGACCTCTATTCGTCCATCGAGAGCTGTGCCGATATCCTGGAGAACTTCGGCGGTCACGTCTATGCCGCCGGCCTCACAATGAAGGAAGAGCACCTGGAAGAGTTCTGCCGCAGGATGAACAAGTTCGTGGAAGGCAACATCACCCGCGAGGAACTCACTCCCGTGGTGGAGATAGACGCCTGCCTCAACTTCTCCCAGATTACGCCCAAGTTCGTGAGGCTGCTCAGGCAGTTCCAGCCCTTCGGCCCCGGCAACAACAATCCCGTTTTCCTCACGGAAGACGTCTACGACGCCGGCAACGGCCGCAAGGTTGGCGCAGGCGGCGTGCACCTCAAGCTGGACCTCATGCAGGAAAGCCAGCCTTACCGTCAGATCGCGGCAATCGGCTTCAACATGTCGGAGTACTACGACCACATCAAGGCCGGCAACCCCATCGACATCTGCTATTCAATAGTGGAAAACTTCTACCGCGGCTCCTCCACCGTCCAGCTCCGGCTCAAAGACATCCGCGAAAGGGACGAGCTCATCTAAAGTATATACCCGACTTCCTTGAACCTGTAAAGGCGCTCCACGGCGCCGTCATGGATTATGAGCCGGCCGTCCTGGGATACGCCAAGGATGGCGCCGGTGAATTCTTCGTTGCCGCGGAGATAATCCACGTAGCGGGCCTGGACGCCTTTTTGGAAGAGGCGGGAGGTGTAGGCGGCCGGGAGGCCTTCCAATTTATGCTGCAAGGACTCAAAGACCGCCATGAATGCCTTTAGGCAGTCTTCCAGCACGTATTCACGGCCGGTGGCAAGGCTCAGGGACGTGGCGTTTGCAAGCTGCGGGAACTCCTTCTGGTTGATGTTGATTCCAATGCCGATGACCGAGGCGGCAACGCGGCCGCCGGACAGGGAGTTCTCCACCAGGATGCCGCAGATCTTTTTGCGGCCCACGTAGATGTCGTTTGGCCACTTGATGCAGCAGGAAACGCCATAGCCTTCAAGGAATTCCGCCACGGTAACGGAGGCCAGGTAGTTAAGGAGGTGCGCCTCCCCCGCCGCCAGGCCGGAAGGTTTCAGGACGATGGAGAACGTAAGGTTCTTCCCCGGCTCCGTGAACCAGGTGTTGCCGCGCTGGCCGCGGCCGGCGGTCTGCTCACGGGCTGCCAGGACGGTGCCGGAGGGCAGCTCCGGGAGCCGGCGCAGGGCCTCGGAGTTGGTGGAGTCTATGGTATCGTACCAGGTTATCATTCTTCCGGGAGGGGTTCGTTGAAGGGTTCCAGGAAGGGGTTGGAGGTGGCTTCACGGGCTATGGAGGTGGGCTGGCCGTGGCCGGGGATTACGTCAGTATCGCCGGGGAGGACCATCACGGTGCCAAGTATGGAACGCATGATGGCATCGTAGTCGCCGCCAACAAGGTCTGTTCTGCCGATAGCTCCTGCAAAAAGGGTGTCTCCGCTTAGGAGGAGGCTGTTTTCCGCGCTGTAGTAGCACACGCAGCCGGGGGTATGGCCCGGAGTACGGAGGACCTTCCAGGTGACGCCGCCGCAGGTGATCTCGTCAGGTAACTCCTGCCAGGGAAAATCCACCTTCAGGCTTTTGAAGGTTGGGATGCCGGCGAAGATTGAGGCGCCGCGCTCCAGTATTTCTTTATCGGCCCCGTTCATATACACCGGGACGGGGAACGTTTCCAGCAGGGACTTTACGCCCCAGACGTGGTCGAAGTGGCCGTGGGTGAGGAGGATGGCCTCCGGGGTAAGGGAATGTTCCCGGAAGAAAGACACCAGGGCGTCCGTGTCCGAGGGGTGGGACATGCCTGGATCCACCACTGCGCAGAGCGGACTACCGTCGGACCAGCACACTACGCAATTGGTTCCA
Organism: uncultured Bacteroidales bacterium; assembly: GCA_946406275.1. Next base: position 8,190 of record CAMJJZ010000027.1, read on the forward strand.
AGCGGATTAAATTGAAAGATTCTTGTGCGTAACATTATTGCAAAATTAATAAACTTTCACGAAATTTGTAGGGTATGCACATTGGTATCGCAGGAAATATCGGCAGCGGCAAAACCACGCTGACCACACTGCTCGCCCGCCACTACGGCTGGACGCCCAAATTCGAGTCCGTCACCTACAATCCATACCTGGAAGATTACTACAAGGACATCAAGCGTTGGTCCTTCGCCCTGGAAATGTATTTCCTGCAGCAGAGGCTCCACGACGTCCTGGAAATCTCCAAGAGTGACGATGTAATTATCCAGGACCGCACCCTGTTTGAGGGCGTCCACATCTTCGTGGCAAACAACTACGCGCAGGGCAACCTGTCGGAACGGGACTACAACACGTACATGGACACGTACAACGTAATGATGGAAGTAGTCCACGAACCGGACCTCATGATCTACCTCCGCTCCAGCATAGAGCACCTGGTCTCCCAGATCCAGAAGCGTGGAAGGGACTATGAGCAGACCATATCCATCGAGTACCTCTCTGGCCTCAACGAAAGGTACGAAAAATGGATCTCGGAGTACAAAGGCCGGCTCATAGTAATAGAAGCGGACAATATGGACTTCCTGAACAGGCCGGAAGACTTCGCAGCAATTACGGACCGCATAGACGCGGAACTTTACGGGCTGTTTTAGAGATTCCCGGGACAAGCCCGAGAATGACGACAAAAAATAAAACCAATATATTATGCACATAGCAATAGCCGGAAACATAGGCAGCGGAAAAACCACGCTGACCAAAATGCTCGCCAACCATTATGGCTGGACGCCCAAATTCGAGTCCGTGGACTTCAATCCCTACCTCGCAGACTTCTACGAGGACATGGAGCGCTGGTCCTTCAATCTTCAGATCTACTTCCTGAACAAGCGTTTCCAGGACGTGGTGGAGATTTCCAAGCACAAGGAAGTCATAATCCAGGACCGCACCATATATGAGGACGCCCGCATCTTCGCACCCAACCTGCACGCCATGGGCCTCATGTCCACCCGTGACTTCGAGAACTATTCGGACCTCTTCGACCTCATGATGTCCCTGGTGAACCCGCCGGATCTGATGATCTACCTCAGGAGCTCCATCCCCAACCTCATCGCCCAGATCCAGAAGCGCGGCCGCGAGTATGAGCGCAGCATCCGCATAGACTACATCACCGGCCTCAACCAGAGGTACGAGGACTGGATCAAGGACTACAAGTCCAGGCTCCTCATCATAGACGTGGACAACATCAAGTTCGAAAACAATCCGGAAGGCTTCCAGTACATCACGGACAAGATAGATGCTGAGCTCTACGGCCTCTTCCCTTCAGAAAACAAAACACTCTTATAATATGGCAGAAAGACCTACCATCATCGACTTTGTCGAAAAGTATAGCAGACAGTTTGAGAACGAGCCCTACCTTCGTGAGAAGGTGGGCGGTGAGTGGAAAGTCCTCACCCAGGGCCAGACCCGTGAGGAGGCATACCGCATTGGCGCGGGCCTCATGTCGCTGGGCCTCAAGAAAGGAGACAAGATAGCCCTCCTTTCCGAAAGCCGCGCAATGTGGATCCTGGCGGAGCTGGGCGCAATGTACGCAGGCGCAACGGACGTTCCGCTGTCCGTGAACCTCGGCGACGGCAAGGACCTGGTGTTCCGCATCAAGCACTCGGATTCCAAGTGGATCCTGGTGTCCTGCAACCACCTTCCCAAGATCCGCGCCATCCTCCCGGAATGCCCGGAGGTAGAAAAAGTCATCGTCTTTGACGATACCGCCTTCGACCTGGAGAAGCTGGAAGACCGCGAAATCCGCATGTCCGAAATCCAGAAGATGGGCGACGAGTTCCTCAAAGCCCACAGGGACGAGTTCGTTGCCCGCTACAAGAGCATCGGCCCTGACGATTATGCCAATATCTCATACACCTCCGGCACCACGGCGGACCCCAAGGGAATCCTCCTCACCCACCGCAACTACACCGCAAACGTGGAGCAGGGCAACTCCGTTATCTCCGTGGACTTCGGCGCCACCATGCTCATCATCCTGCCGCTGGACCACTGCTTCGCGCACGTGGCCGGCATGTACACCATGATGATCTACGGCGGCTCCATCGCTTTTGTCCCCATCGGCAAAAACGCCCTTGCAACGCTGCGTAACGTGCCCACCGCCATCATGGAGACCAGGCCGCACATCATGCTGTCCGTCCCCGCGCTGGCACGCAACTTCAAGAAGAACATCGAAAGCGGCATCAAGAAGAAGGGCGGCTTCACGGAGAAGCTCTTCAACTTTGCGCTGGACAATGCCATCAAGTACAATAAGGAATACTACAACCGCGGAACAGGCGGCACCTTCTGGAGGAAACCCCTGGTGGACCTCTTCGACAAGATAATCTTCAAGAAGGTACGTGAGAGCTTCGGCGGACGCATGAAGTTCTTCGTGGGCGGCGGCGCCCTCCTGGACATCGAACTGCAGCGCTTCTTCTGCGCCGTGGGTATGCCCATGTTCCAGGGCTACGGCCTCACGGAAGCAACGCCCATCATCTGCGCCAACTCTGAAGGCCACGCCAGGTTCGGTTCATCGGGCCGCATTGTTAAGCCCATGGACTGCGTCATCCTTGACGCCGAGGGCAAGGAAGTCCCTCACGGCACGCGCGGAGAAATCGTGATCCGCGGTGAGAACGTGATGGCCGGCTACTGGAAGAACCCCAAGGCCACTGCCGATACCATCATCGACGGCTGGCTCCACACCGGCGACATGGGTTATATCTGCCCGGACGATCCTGAGTTCCTGTATGTTGTAGGTCGATTCAAGAGCCTCCTCATCTCCTCCGACGGCGAAAAGTACTCCCCGGAAGGCTACGAAGACAACCTCACGGAAACCTCCAAGTGGGTTGCCGCCTGCGTCCTCCACAACGACCAGAAGCCCTTCTGCGTAGCCCTCATCGTCCCGGACAAGACCAACCTGGCGGACGCCTGCCAGAAGAAGGGCCTGGATCCAAAGTCCGACGAAGGCAAGCGCTACATGCTGTCCCTCATCGATGCCGATGCCAACTCCTACAAGAAAGGCGGCAAGCGCGAGGGCGTGTTCCCGGAGCGCTGGCTCCCTTCCGCAATAGGCATCTGCGACGAGGAATTCACCATCGCCAACAAGATGATGAACTCCACCATGAAGATAGTCCGCGGCAAGGTGGAAGAGCACTATGCAGACCTTCTTGACTACCTGTATACCGCAGAAGCCAAGGACATCTGCAATGCCCGTAATATGAAGGCGCTGGGATAGTATTCTTTGCCGCCTTGACCAAGAAACGCCCTTCTTCGGTGCTCTAGTCGTCAAGGCGGCAGTATTATAGCATATGAGAAGAATCGTTATTTGTGTTTTGGCCTCATTGGCCTTGACATCTTGTCAACTGTTCGGCCTGGTGGCGGTAATTGGTAACGGTGTGCGCTATGAGGCCACCATTGAAGTTGGTGAGTTCAATGCACTTTCCGTTCCGTCATCGCTGGATGTAGTTTACTCCCAGACTGCCGGGGAGCAGTCCGTTACGCTTGTGTGTGACGAGAACCTGTTCGAGTATTATAATATTAGGGTAGAGGATAACACCCTCATTGCCGACACAAAGCCGGGCGTGGTCAACATCAGTCCCAGGATCAAGAATGTCCTTACCGTGAACTCACCTGTCCTGAACCAGGTAAAGGTGTCCGGTTCCGGAGACTGTGACGTGGAAGGCCTGCTGGCCGCCGGGGAGAGTTTTCTGGTGAAGGTTTCCGGCAGTGGAGACTTCCACGCACGTGACCGCGTGACCGCCAAGATCTTCACGGCAACCACCAGCGGCTCCGGGAACATCGGCTTTACCGAGGTCTTCGCCCAGGCGGCGGAGTTCAAGTCTTCCGGCAGCGGAACCGTAGGCGTGGATACCCTCACGGCAGATAGCATCAAGGCTACCACTACAGGCAGCGGAGACATCCACCTCACCTGCAAGGATGCCGGATATATCGAGGCTTCCACGTCCGGTAGCGGAGATATCGTCCTAAAGGGTAATGCCCTCAGCGTCAAAAGCAATAGTACCGGCAGCGGCCGCGTGAATTCCAAGAACCTCAGCATTTCCGGGAAATAATGAAAAAAGCACTTTTATGGATAATCGGCATACTTGCCGTAATCTGCATTGCCGTGGCCTGCATCTGGGGCGGTGAGATTGCCAGCATCAATTCCGTAAAGCAGGTTGGGGACAACAAGTACCTGTACCGTATGGACTACAAGGCCCCGTACGACCTTGATGACCTCATCAACCACGACATCGATGAAAACGCGGAACTTCTGGACTACGTGGTTGGCCGCATCGGCAAGGGCCTTCCCCTAAAGATAAAGAGCGCCCAGGTGGAGGAAGAGGAAGAGGAAGGCGGCGAACACTGCACTTCCTTCCAGGCCAGAAAGGCCTCCGGAGATGGCTTCTGGTATGGCCGTAACTACGATTTCTACAAGAATCCCACAATGGTCACGGTCTCCCATCCCAAGAAAGGTTATGCCTCTATTGCGGTGAGCGACATGTCCCATTTCGGGTATTCCCTGGAGAAGTTGCCGGATTCCTTTATGGCTAAACTCAGCTGCCTCGCCGCTATCTACGCCCCCGTTGACGGCATCAACGAAAAAGGCCTCTGCACCTCCATCATGGCCCTTCCCAAACAGGCATCCCAGCAGGACACCCCCAAGCACGATGTTGGCACCACCATCATAATGCGCCTCTGGCTGGACCGCTGCGCCACCGTGCAGGAAGCCCTTGATCTGGCGGCAACCCTCGACGTCCGCCACGACGCCAAGGTAGGCTCCGGCTACCACTATATGGTTGCCGATGCCTCCGGCCACTGCGCCGTCCTGGAGTTTGACAAGGAAGACGGCTGGAAGAGCATGGTAGTACGTAAGAATCCGGACCAGAACAGCATGCTTGTCACAAACCACCTGCTGTCGGAAAAGTACTACACCACCGTGCCGGACATCGCCGTGGGCAACCCCCACAGCAAGAGCTGGTGGCGCTACGAAACCGCCGGTGCATACCTCGCAGAGCACGACGGCATTCTCACCCTGGAGCAGGCCCAGGAATGCCTCTCCCAGGTCCACTGGAAAGACCTTGTCTGGGACGATGGCACCATCGAGGACACCCAGTACAGCAACGTCTACGACCAGACCAACATCACCCTGGACCTCCGCAGCTGGGCCGACTACGACACCACCTGCCACTTTACGCTGTAGC
>CAMJJZ010000028.1 GCA_946406275.1 uncultured Bacteroidales bacterium
GCGGTAAGCGCTTTTGCGGACGAGGGCATGTGGCTTCTCCCGCTTATCCAGAAAATGAACGGAAAGGCCATGAAAGAGGCCGGCCTCAAGCTTTCTCCCAAAGACATCTACAATATTAACGGACCGTCCCTGAAAGACGCCATCGTCCAGTTCGGCGGCGGGTGCACGGGAGAGGTGATATCGTCCCGAGGCCTTGTGGTAACCAACCACCACTGCGGCTATTCCAGCATCCAAAGGCTGTCCACCCCGGAGCACAACTACCTCTTTGACGGCTACTGGGCAAAGAATATAGGCGAGGAGCTTCCCGTACCGGGCCTCACCGTCACCTTCCTGGTGTCCATGAAGGACGTCACCGCAGACCTTGCAAAGCTTGAGAAGAAGCTCTCCAAGAAGAACTTCGGCAAGCAGCTGGAAGAGGCCATGGAGGCGGAAAAGCAGAAGATGATAGACGCCGCCAAGGCGGAAAACCCCAACTGCGACGTTGAGTTCCAGGACTTCTATGACGATAACGTCCTCTACCTCATGGTCTACAAGACCTACAGGGACGTCCGCTTTGTGGGCGCACCTCCGGCAAGCATGGGTAAGTTCGGCGGCGAGACGGACAACTGGATGTGGCCCCGCCATACTTGCGACTTCTCCATGTTCCGCATCTACGCCACACAGGACGGCGCTCCCGCAGAATATGCAGAGAGCAACGTCCCGCTTCAGAGCAACAACTTCCTCAAGGTTTCTGTAGCCGGCGTTAAGGAGAACGACTACGCAATGATTATGGGCTATCCCGGCAGGACCCAGCGCTACCAGACAGCAGCTCAGCTGGAGGAAATGATAAAGACCAACCGTATCCGCATCGACGCCCGCACCGTCCGCCAGGACATCATGTGGGAGGCAATGTGTGCAGATCCGGACGTCCGCCTCAAGTACGCCAACAAGTATGCATCCTCCGCCAACGGATGGAAGAAGTGGCAGGGAGAGGAACTGGCTTTCGAGAACCTGGGTATCATCGCCCGCGAAAAGCAGAAGGAAGCCGGCCTTACCAACTGGATCAGGCAGAAGCCGGAAAGGATGGCTTCCTACGGCCGCGCAATAGGAGACATCGAGACCTATATTGAGAACCGCAGGGACGACGGTCACGCCATGACCCTTCTCACGGAGGCACCTTACAATATTGAAATAGTCACCCTCTGCGGCGGCCTCACCAACAACTACGGCCGTGCACTTGCCGCAGGAACGGACTCCGTAACTGCCCTCAACAATGCCAAGAAGGCCATCGCCCGCCAGTACAGGGACTATGTTCCGGAGCTGGACAAGAAGGAGGCCGTGGCACTTCTGGACTTCTACCGCAAGAACGCCCAGAAAGAGGATTATCCCGCCATTCCGGGCTACAACTTTGCCACCATGGACATTCCCGCGTACGTGGATAAACTCTTTGCAGAGAGCGTGTTCACATCGTACCAGAAAGTCCAGGGCGCAAGCGCCAGCAAGATCTTTGCGGACCCGGCCTACAACCTGTTCGTAGCAATCATGAACCCGCTCATGAAGTACTACGGCAAGATGGGCACCCCGGACCAGAAATACATCGACGCCCGCAAAGCCTTCACCGCCGCCCTCATGGAATGGAAGGCCGGCGAGGCTATGTACCCGGACGCCAACTTCACCATGCGTCTCACCTACGGCAACGTGCTTCCGTACTCGCCCAAGGATGCTGTCATCTATCAGTACTACACCACCGCCAAGGGTGTCCTGGAAAAGGCCAAGGAGTATGCCGATAATCCCGAGTTCGAGATTCCGGACAGGCAGCGCACTCTCCTCCAGAACCAGGACTACGGCCAGTGGGCGGACAAAGACGGCACCCTCCACACCTGCTTCCTCACCAACAACGACATCACCGGTGGCAACTCCGGCTCCCCCGTCCTCAACGCCAAGGGAGAACTCATAGGCCTTGCCTTCGACGGCAACTGGGAGAGCATGAGCTCCGACGTTATGTTTGAGCCTGACCTCCAGAGGTGCATCTGCGTAGACATCCGCTACGTGCTCTGGACCGTAGAAAAGATGGGTGGTGCAAGCAATATAATCAACGAACTCACACTTGTGGGAAATGATAAGAAAAAGTGATGTATTAGGCTGGCTTTCCAGCGTTCAGCATCCTGGCCAGGGAGACAAGAGCATTGTCTCCCTGGGTCTTGTTCAGGATATAGAGATTACAGATAATTCGGTCAAAGTGGTTCTGGCTTTCCCCAAGAAACCGGATCCTCTTAAGCAGTACCTGGTTGGAGCGGCGCGCGCTGCCATTTACCGCAACGCTCCCGGGGGTGTAGAAGTAGAGGTTGAGTCTGTTGTCAAAGAGCCCGCCTCCACAGCCCCCAAGCCTCTGGAATTCAATCTGGAACAGCTCCGGAACGTAGCCCATATCATCGGCATAGCCTCCGGAAAGGGCGGCGTGGGAAAGAGCACGGTGGCCGTGAACCTTGCCGTGGCGCTTGCCCGTCTGGGATATAAGGTTGGCCTTGCCGATGCCGATGTCTACGGCCCTTCCGTCCCCACCATGACCGGCACGGAAGAAATTGACATAGAGATGGTTGGGGCCGATGAGGATCACAACCTCTTTGTCCCGGTGGAAAAGTACGGCGTAAAGTGGCTCTCCGTGGGCCACGTGACGCCTCCCGGCCAGGCCCTCATCTGGCGCGGCCCCATGGCCTCCACCGCCCTCAAGCAGATTGTCCTCCAGACCCAGTGGGGCGTTCTGGACTACCTTCTCATAGACATGCCCCCGGGAACCGGCGACATCCAGATTTCCCTCATAAGCGACGTTCCCATGACGGGCGCAGTGCTTGTCACAACCCCTCAGGAAGTAGCCCTTGCCGATGTTCTCCGCGGCGCAAACATGTTCCGCGCCCCGCAGGTGAACAAGCCCATCTACGGCCTTGTGGAGAACATGTCCTGGTTCACTCCCGCAGAGCACCCCGAGGAGAAATACTATCTCTTTGGAAAAGACGGCGGCGTGTCCATGGCAAAGAAGCTGGACATCCCCCTTCTTGGGCAGATTCCCCTTGTCCAGAGCATCCGTGAAGGCGGTGACGACGGTGAGCCCGTCGCCCTTGGCACCCGCCCGGACTCCATGGCATTCCTTGACCTTGCACGCAAACTTGCAGAGTCCGTTTGACACCGCATCTTAAGCAATACCTTGAGCCCGGTAGGCTTGAGGCCGGCTGTGACGAGGCCGGCCGTGGTCCCCTTGCCGGGCCGGTATATGCTGCTGCGGTAATACTGCCTGACGACTTTTTCCATCCGCTTCTTAACGACTCCAAGCAGATGACGGAGCGGGCCCGCGAGGAGCTCCGGCCAATCATTGAAAAGGAAGCAATTGCATGGGCCGTAGAGGCCGTGAGCGCAGAGGAAATAGACAAGCTGAATATCCTCTGGGCATCGGTCACAGGCATGCAGAGGGCTGTTTTGAAGCTTTCTCCGGCTCCGTCATTTCTCCTTATCGACGGCAACAAGTTCCGCCCCTTTGACCGCTACGGCTTCAAGGACTATCAGACCGTAGTCCACGGCGACGCCACCTACGCCTCCATTGCCGCCGCCTCCGTCCTTGCCAAGACATACAGGGACGATTTCATGCGTAAGATCGCCGTCGATTATCCAGAATACGGCTGGGACCGCAACATGGGCTACCCCACCCCTGAGCACATAGAAGCAATACGGCGCCACGGCCTCACGCCCTGGCACCGGAAAAGCTTTCATGTCAAGGAGCTGGAGCCCTCGCTGTTCTGAGTTAATTGCGCTTCCTTTTTGCTGCCATTGTGCCGGCAAGGGAGCCAAGCAGCAATAACAGCAGCAGTATTGACGAGGCGCGGGAGATGTCGGCGCCCAGGCTATAACTGTACGGAAGGAAGTACATTTCCACGTCATGTTCTCCTGCGGGGAGAATCGCTGCGCGGAGTGTCCAGTCCGCCCTGAGGAGTTCCAGGGGCTCGCCGTCAACCGTTGCGTGCCAGCCGTCCGGGTAGTAGATTTCACTGAATACGGCAATGGCTTCAGAAGGTGCCGTGTAATGGTATTTGAGCCTGTTGGGGGCGTAAGAAGTCATTTCTATGGCGCCTTTACCGTCATCCCCGACCTGATCGGGGATCTCCCTGGACAGTACGGCCGTGGTCCTCAAATCCACGCTGCCGAGCATGGCTATCTCCTCGTCCGGAGTGGCGGCGGTTACGTAATCCGTTACAAACCACGCCGGGCCGTAAGCGGCGTCGTTCACCACGGGCGGGAAATTGGGGTCTACTACTACATATCGCGTGTTGAGGGCATTGAGGACCGGGGTTTTGGCTGCCATGTGGGCGGCAAAATCTTCCATCGTCTCTACCTCTCCCATGGCTTTGTACAAGCCGTTGATTTCTGCGGAAAGGTACTTCTCTATGAGGTCCTGGTAACGCTGAAGCTTGGCCGGAGAGTAGCCGCCCACATTCTTGTGGTGGTAGCTGGGCACGGAGGAGTTGAAGACGTTCACCGTGAGGTCAAGGACGCGGTACTGCGGGTCTTCATCGGCAAGGATAATCTTATCCACGGTGCGCTCGGCGAAGGGCTTGTTGAAGTCCTTGGGTGTAGTGAAATGGTCTGCGTTGAGGTAGCGCTTGCCAACGGCGAACATATTTACCAGTACCAGTACGCTGATTCCCGCGGCCGATACCCACTTGCGGCCGTTCTTGCTGTAGCCCCAAAGGATTAGCAGGGAAGAAGCTACTATCAGAAGCAGCGACGCAAACGCATCGTGCCTGAAGAGGGCGACGCGGTCTTTGACCAGGGCGTCCACCAGAACGTCCTGCATCTGGGCGTCCGATGCGCCGGAGAAAGAGCCGAAGAGACCGGGGGCCAGACAGCACAGCAGGCAGAAGCCTCCTGTAATACCCAATGCCCACCACAGGGCCTTCAGGACGTCTTTCTTGTTATAGTTTTCTTTGACGATTCCATCCAAGACCATGAAGCCCAGTACGGGCAGGGCCACCTGCAGTACCACCAAAGCCATGGATACCGTGCGGAACTTGTTGTATAGCGGAAGGTACTTGAAGCAGAACGCCGTGAATGCCATGAAATGGTTACCCACAGCCATGAATATGGCAATGAGGACAGCCGCAACAAGCCACCATTTCTCGCGTTTTCTGTATAGACCGAGGCCCAAAACAAAGAGGAAAACGGTTATTGCACCCATGTACATAGGCCCCGCGGTAAACGGCTGCGGCCCCCAATACAGCGGAAGGCTCTTTGCCGTTTCCTTGAGGTTTCTCTGGCCAGCGCGTTTCAACAGCTTTATTGTTTCCGACTTGTCCGGATCAACCGCTCCGCTTGACGAGCCTCCGTTGAAGTCCGGGATCATAAGGTTTGGAAGCTCTTCCCAGCCGTAGCTCCAGGCCGTGGCGTATTCCAGATCAAGACCCTTGGACCCGTTGCCGCCGTCCTTAGACAGCTCCGAGCCGCCACGCATAGTGTACGGCGTGTATTTGGCCAGCGGAAGCAATTTGTTCACGTTGGTCGCAATGCCGGCACCGCCAACAAGCAGAAGCAGGAGACTTGCCTTGATGAAAGTCTTCCAGCACTTGTCCCGAATAGTTGCAATAAGCTCCACAAGGGCATACAACAGCACCATTATGGCCAGGTAGTATGTTATCTGCTGGTGGTTGGCCTTGATCTGCATACTGAGGGCCAGGGCAAAGAGAACAGAACCAAGGAGGATTCTCCACGGGCGTTTGGACCTATACGTAAACACCAGTGCTGCCAGCACCCAAGGCATAAGGGCGATTGCCTGCATCTTGGTGTTGTGGCCAACCTGGATTATCTGGAAATTGTAGCTGCAGAAGGCAATTGCCACCGCGCCTCCAAGGGCAAGCGGCCAGCTTACGCCAAGCGCAAGAAACAGCAAAAACGCCCCCAGAAGCGCCACAAATAGGTATGTAGCGGGGCGCTTGCCGGCAAAAAGCAAATCGTACAGAACCTGTGTGTAGTCCCCGCCGTTCTGGGTGGAGATGGCCGTCGTGGGCATGCCGCCGAACATGGAATCAGTCCAGTACGTTGGATCTTCCGGATGCTCCTTGTTCCAGGTGTTCATCTCGTGGGACATGCCCACGTAGCCGGAGATGTCGCTCTGGTTAACTATCTTTCCCTGAAGCACCTGAGGCACAAAGCCGTAGCTGAGGCCCAGGAGCACAAGCACAACGCCTGCCCCTATGGCTATCTTTTTCCAAATCTCTTTCATTCCGATATGCTTTCAAGCAGCCGGGCAAGCTCTGCGGTGAGGTTTTCCCGGGTGTATTTTTCTATGTTTCCTTCCGTGGCGCGGGGCTCCTTTTCCAGGAAGCGGCGGATGCCGGCTTCATCGTCCCAGGCAAAGGTTTCCCCCGCCTGCGCCTCAGAAATGACGCGCGCCATAGCCCCGTCGGTCTGGCCTATTCCAAGGATCGGCCTTCTGGATGCCAGGTACTCGAACAGCTTTCCCGGGAGGATGGGCCTGTACTGAGGGTCGTTCCTCAAGGGGAGAAGCAGGATGGTGGCCGCCCTCTGCTCCCGTACCGCGCCCGCATGGTCCAGATACCCAAGGCTAACCACGTTCCCGCCAAGACCCTGGGCCGATATCGCCTCCAGGATCTCCTTGTCCACCGTTCCGGCAAGGCGGATGCGAAGCTTTGCGCGGAAGCTCTCAGGCATCTCTCCCAGCACTTTCCAGAGCGTGAGCGTGTTGCCGTCTTTGGCAAACAGGCCGGTGTGGGTTATGTTGAAAAAGCCGTCCGGCTCCGGGGCGGGACCGGCGAAGTCGGAGGCATCGTACCCGTTTGTAATCATGGCTACGGGCGTTTTTGTCTGCGCCTGGAACTCTTCCTGGACGATGGGCGTTACCGCCAGAACGGTGGAACAGCCGTCCAGCACCGCCTGCTCCTGATTCCTGAGCTGCCTCCAGGTGGCGGCGGTCATGGGCAGGTGCTTGAGGTAGTACATCCGGCTCCAGGGGTCCCTGAAATCCGGCACCCACGGCGTCCCCAGCGCCTTGTGCAGCTTGAGGCCGATAAGATGCACTGAGTGCGGCGGCCCGGTGGTTACAATGGCATCCACGGGGTGCTCCCTTAGGTATTTCTTCAGGAACCTGACGCTTGGCTCCACCCACCACACGCGCGGATCCGGCACAAAGATATTGGCCCTAATCCACAGCGACAGCCTCTGCTTCCAGGTCTTTTTTCCGGACGATATCTCCGTAACCTCGCGCGACATACCCTTTCCCATAAGCCTGCGGTAAATGGCGTACGGCTCGCGTATTGGCCTCCGGACAACCTCCAGGGTATCCGGCAGTTCCTCTCCGATGGTTTTGTCAATAGCAGGATAATCCGCATTCTCCGGTGCGTAGATGACGGGCTCCCAGCCCTCCTTGGGCAGGTACTTTGCAAACTTCACCCACCTCTGCACCCCAGATCCCCCGGACGGCGGCCAATAGTACGTTATTACAAGCACTCGCTTCATAAATTACAAAGTTAGTAAATTATCCTTATATTTGCGTATGCGCACTTTAGCCACATATGCGGTTGTTATTACAATAGCGGTGTCCTGCGCTGGTGGTTCCCGCCAGCAGGAACCCATAAGCGTTGTGGATGACATACCGCTCTACGAACTCGGGACGGAGCGCCTTCCGGATTTGAACCAGGCCAGGGGCACACACGCAATTACCGTAATCAATGGGGAACTTACCGTCATCGGCGGCCACACGGACGGATTCATTCCCAGCACAACGGCCGAGTATTTCGGTGGCGGAAGGTGGCACCTTATAAACTGTGTCTATGCTCACGACGGAGGCTTTTTGGTCCGGATTCCGGATGGACGTTTTGTCATAGGCGGCGGCAGCGCAGAGAGTTTCGGTGTTGGCCGGACCTTCGGCGTAGAGGCATATGACCCTGAAGAGCACGAGTTTACCGCCCTGCCGTACATTTTGGACAGAAAGCGCGCCTTCGCCTCTGCGGCACTGCTTTCCGGAGGAGAGATCGTCCTGTCTGGCAACTGGTACGATGACGACGCCATTGCGATCCTGGCGCCTCAAATGGGTATAACCCAGGAGAAAAAAGTATCGGCACACCGGGCATCTCCCCTTATCTTTCCCGTCTCTGCCCATGATGCCTATATCTTTGGCTGCGTGGATAATTATGGAGAATGGCGCACCACGGTCGCAGTAGACCGCGTGAATGGTGAGTCTTTTGTTCCCGAGGTATTTGACCGGTGGAGCCCCCTTGCATACAATCCCTTCTTCTCTGCATCCGATTACCAGATAGGAGATTATCGGTATCTTATCCCCGCCAGGAACACCTCTGACGGCAGGATTGGCTTCCTGAAGTTGGAAGACGGCCGCTTTTCCCTGCTGGAAACAGAGGGCGATATACAGCCGAAAGGCGTTGACGGAGACAGTCTGACTTTCTTTACACAGTTTCTTGTTGACAAGACCGCCAGAACGGCATATTTATTAGGTTACGACAGCGTCTGCCGTGTATATGTGGTTAAGCTGTATTATGACGCCTCGCTTGTGGGCGACAAGGCGTCTTGGTCCATATACTGTACAAAAGATCCGCTGGAAGGCTTTCCTAAAAGCGGACCGGCTTTTGCTCTGTTGCCGGACGGCCGCATTGTATGCGCGGGCGGCATTGAGGAGAACAACTTCTCCCCCTCCAAGGCCGTATTTGCATTCTCTCCCGGAATAGTAGTGGAAAAGGCGGCTATCCCCTGGGCGTGGATTGTAGCCGGGATACTATTAATTGCTCTTTTGACGCTTGCCCTGGTGGCTGGCCCCGGCCGGAAGAAAACTTCTGCCGATGACGTTCCTCAGGCCGCACCGGAAGACCTTATGAGCCGTATTGTGACCCTTATGGAAGACAAAGAGGCATTCCGCCGCCCCGGCCTCAGGAAAGCCGACGTGGCGGAGGCCCTTGGCACCAATGTCACCTATATCTCCGCCTGCATCAACACCCAGCGCAGCCACACATTCCCGGAATTCATAGCAGGATACAGGGTGCGGTATGCCCAGAATCTTATGCGGGCAAAGCCGCAGATGCGCCTTTCAGACGTGGCGGAAGAATCGGGCTTTTCGTCGGAACAGTCTTTCTTCCGCACGTTCAAATCAATGATGGGAATGACCCCCCAGGAGTGGAAAGACGCGGCTAAAAAGGCGTAAAACGCCCAACATTTATCGTTTTGTTAGTCTCTTTTATGTGATTTGTAAGGCCCCGGCGCCTGCAGGTCGCATATCTTTGCAGTTACTGAAAATAACTTAAAAGCTCAATACTATGAAAAAACTCTTCTTTCTTGTAACTCTTGCTGCGGCACTGCTTTGCGGATGCGACAAGGACAACCCTGACGGCAACTATGTAACTCTGGGAGATGTTACTATTCCCGTAACCCACGCTATATGCACCGTGGCGGGCCACGGCTTCCAGGCAGTTGTAATGGACTTTGACGGCGAAGCGAATGGTGTCAACATCCACGGCTTCCCCCGTATTGGCGTTGAATGCGTCGGTAAAAAGATAGATCTTTCAAAGTTTGACAGTTCCGTCAACTACACTCTTGACATCAACACCATGAACGGCTCCTGGCCCGGACAGATGAACATCAAGGACCAGGGCGCTACCGATATGGTATTCAAGAAAGGCACCATGAAGCTCGTCAAAGAGAAAAACGGCAATTATACACTGGATATCAATGGCACCATCTCCGATGGCACCGCATACATCTGGCACATAACCGCAGAATATCTGGATCCCGACAAGTTCTAATACTATGAAAAAGGTATTATTCTTTGCAGCAATCGCAGCCGCGCTGCTCTGCAGCTGCACCCCGGATGACGCGTCCAAGAACTCCATAACCTTCGACGGTAAGACGTACACTGATATGGATGTCTATTACAGGATTGAGAACGAACGAATGTTCTGGCTCCTGGTAGAGATTCATTCCGACATTGAAATTTTCGGTTCCGGACAGGCAGATACCCGTAAGGCTATTGGAGAAGATCTTAAAGGCGGCTCTGTTTCCTTCGATAGCGAAACCCTGGAAGGTTGTGGCTATGGCGACCTTCTCTGTATGTACTTCTATGGAGACGGTTATGACTACAATTTTGACCCTGCCAAAGGCACACAGGTCACCAAGAAGCTTGACGACAAGCATTACTCCATTAAAATGGATATGACGGGCTCCGACGGCAAGCCGTTCAAGATGGATGTCGTGGCGGAACTCCAGAAAGATAAGTAGCACAAGCAATATTCAATTATGGGGAAGGTTCAGTTATACTGGGCCTTCCCCAATTTTTCTGCCAAAAATTGCTATCTTTGTAATCCTATGGCAAAACCCCTGCAAGATACGCCTCTCATAAAGCAATTCTTTGAGGTAAAGGCACAACATCCTGAAGCACTGCTGCTTTACAGGGTGGGAGACTTTTATGAGAGCTACTCGGACGACGCCGTCACAGCGTCCCGCGTGCTGGGGCTTGTGCTCACAAAGAAATCCAACGGAGACAAGGGCCACGTGGCAATGGCGGGATTCCCGCACCACGCCCTTGAAACATATCTCACCAAACTCATACGCGCCGGCTACAAAGTGGCCGTGTGCGACCAGCTGGAAGACCCCAAGTTTGCAAAGAAACTGGTCAAGAGGGGTATTACTGAGATTGTTACGCCTGGTATTTCCTTCGGCGAAGGTATGCTGGAGCAGAAGGAAAATAACTTCCTCTGTGGCATCACCGTGGAGAAGGATGTGATTGGCGCGGCATTCCTGGACGTATCCACCGGACAGTTCCAGGTGGCGCAGGGGTCGCTGGACTTTGTGAACACGCTTGTTGGTTCTCTCTCCCCCAAGGAGCTCGTGGTCCAGAGAGGGTATGAAAAGGGTCTCAAGGAGCGCCTGGGAGACTTTTTCTTCACTTCCATCGACGAGTGGGCCTTCGTTTACGAGGCCGCCGTGGAGCGCCTCAAGAAGCAGCTTGGCGTGGATTCCCTCAAGGGCTACGGCGTAGAGAGCTGTCCGCTTGGCGTGTGCTCTGCCGGAGCGCTCCTGGTATATCTGGAGCAGACCTGCCACAGCGGGCTCAGGAACATATCGTCCATAGGCCGCCTGGACCAGTCCAAGTACGTGTGGATGGACAAGTTCACCCTGCGGAACCTGGAGGTGTTTGCCTCTGCCGGCGGGCCGGAGGGCGTTTCACTCATCCAGACCATCGACAAGACATCGTCCCCTATGGGCGCAAGGCTTCTCCGCAGCTGGCTGGCACTGCCGGTGCTGGACCTGAAGGAGCTGGAGGACAGGTACGATATAGTCCAGTTCCTGATGGACAACCAAGAGGCACTGGAGGAGACACGCACGGACCTTGGAAAGATGGGGGATATCGAGCGCATCCTTGGCCGCATCGCCAATGGGAAAGCGCTTCCCCGGGAGGTGGTGCAGCTGGGCAGGGCGTTGGAGCTTACGGGCCCGGTACGGCAGCGTCTGGAGGGGGCCTCGGCACCGCTGGACAAGCTTCTTAAAGGCCTCAAGGGCTGCGAAAAGCTCCTTGCCGATATCCGCAAAACCCTGGCCCAGGAACCGGCGTCGCAGTTGGGGAAGGGCCCCGTCATCGGCCCCGGAGTGGATCCGGAACTGGACAACCTCCGCGAGATTTCCGGCGGCGGAAAGGACTACCTCCTGCGGATGCAGGAAAGGGAGGCGGAGAGGACGGGGATATCGTCCCTCAAGATAGGGTACAATAACGTTTTCGGCTATTATATCGAGGTCCGCAACACCTTCCGGGACAAAGTGCCTGCGGAGTGGATCCGGAAGCAGACGCTGGTGAATGCGGAAAGGTACATCACCGAGGAGCTCAAGCAGTACGAGGAGCAGATCCTCACTGCCGAGGACCGCATATACGCCATAGAATCACGCATTTACGCTGAGCTCATCGGCAAGATCCAGGGGCAGATTCCGGTAATCCAGGTGAACAGCCGCATTCTGGCCAAGCTGGACGTCCTGTGCGGATTTGCCGTGCAGGCTCTGGAGAATGGTTACTGCCGCCCGGTTATGGACGATGGTAAAGCCATCGATATAAAGCAGGGCCGCCACCCGGTAATAGAGACCCTGATGCCTCCGGGAGAAAAGTACGTTCCCAACGATGTGTACCTGGACGCGGAAAAACAGCAGATAATCATCCTCACCGGTCCCAACATGGCTGGTAAGAGCGCGCTCCTGAGGCAGACGGCGCTTATCGTGCTGATGGCTCAGGCAGGCTCCTTTGTGCCGGCAACCTCGGCCCGGATAGGATGGGTGGACAAGATCTTCACCCGCGTGGGCGCCACGGACAACATCTCCCGCGGCGAGTCCACGTTTATGGTGGAGATGCTGGAGACGGCAATGATCCTGAACAACCTCTCCGGCCGCTCCCTGGTGCTTCTGGACGAGATTGGCCGCGGCACGTCCACCTACGACGGCATGTCAATAGCCCGCGGCATTGTGGAATTCATACACGAGTACGGCAAGGGCGCAAAGACCCTTTTCGCCACCCATTACCACGAGCTCAATGACCTGGAGGGCATCTTCCCGCGCGTGAAGAACTATCACGTTGCCGTGAAGGAAGTGGGTAAGGAAGTGATATTCCTGCGTACCCTGAAGGAAGGTGGCACGGCCCACAGCTTCGGTATCCACGTGGCCAGGATGGCCGGTATGCCAAAGCAGGTCCTTGACAGCGCAGAACGCACCCTCAAGGCCCTTGAAAACAGCCAGACGCTTGAACGCGTGGGCGCCCTCACGCCCGTAAAACCCCACACCGTAAAGGAGGGCCGCGTAGAAAGCGACGGCTCCCTCCAGCTCTCAATGTTCCAGCTTGACGATCCGCTCCTGGAGTCGTTACGGGACCGCCTCAAAGGCACGGACCTCAACAACATTACCCCCCTGCAGGCCTTCGACCTGCTGAGGGGCATGAAAGAGGAGCTGGGACTGTAATCCTTTACAGCACCAGGTTGGTAATAAACACCACCAGGATTCCCAGCGGGGCTACATACCTCATAAGGAAATAGACCACGTTGAAGATGCCGACGTTGGCGGTGCCGTTATTGGTAAACTCGTCACGGACATCGGCCTTGGACATGTACCAGCCAACGAACAGGGTGAACATGAGGCCGCCGAACGGGAGGAGCCAGTCGCTGCAGAGTTTGTCCATGCAGTCGAAGATGGTGAGCCCAAAGAGCTTTGCGTTGGCCAGCGGGCCGAAGGAAAGGCTGCAGAAAACGCCCAGGATCCAGCCCAGGAGCGTGATGATGACAGTGCTCTTGACGCGTCCCATTCC
>CAMJJZ010000029.1 GCA_946406275.1 uncultured Bacteroidales bacterium
AGAATGACGAATACAATAACAATTAATACCATAAAACTATGTTACTTTCAACTATGATTCTTCAGGCTGCAGCAGGTGCTGCACTTGGTAAGGCTGGTGCCGCACTGGCAGCTGCTGTTGCAGCTATCGCAGCCGCTTTCGGTATCGGCAAGATCGGTAAGGCAACCATGGAGGCAATTGCCCGTCAGCCGGAAAGCGCAGGCAATATGCGTACGGCCATGATCATCGCCGCAGGTATGATCGAGGGCGCCGCCCTGTTCGCCATCATCGTCTGCTTCCTTACCCTGGTTATTAAGTAATGAACCTGGTTACACCCGACACCGGCCTTCTTTTCTGGATGGTCGTAATATTCGGAATCGTGTTTCTGCTGCTGTGGAGATTCGGTTTCCCAATCATTACGTCCAGCCTGGAAAGCCGTAACAAGAGGATTCAGAAGTCCCTTGACGACGCCCGTGATCTGGAGGTGAAAATGCGGGAATGGACCGCTGACCACGCCCGTATGCTGGAAGAGGCCCGGAAGGAACAATCGGCAATCCTACGCGAAGCAACCGACGCCAAGAACAAGATTGTGGCCGATGCCAAAGTCCAGGCCCAGGAAGAGGCCGATAAGATCCTCTCCAAGGCCCGCACGGAAATTGAGGCAGAAAAGGCTGCAGCCCTTTCCGACGTCCGCCGCGAAGTGGCCGTCCTGGGCGTCCAGATTGCAGAGAAAATTCTCCGCAAGGAGCTCTCGGACGACGACAAGAGGGCCGATTTCCTTGACTCCATGGTAGAAGAAGTCTCCAGGAAAACAGACAGTCTTTCGTGAACCGGGGCATCATCATAACGCGTTATGCACGTGCCTTTGAAAGGTATGTGAGGGAGACAGGTGGCGGCTCTGTCCAGGCCGATGAAGCCCGCCGGCTCACAAAGGCCATGAAGGAAATGCCGGACCTGCGAAAGTACATTGCTTCCAGGGATGTCCTCTCCTTTGACAGGAAGAAGGAACTCCTTGCGAGTGCCCTTGGCGGCAAGATGTCCCTGCAGATGGAAAGGTTCGCGGACCTTCTTGAGAGGAACGGCCGTATGGACTTTCTGGCGGAAATCCTCCACGCCTTCACGGAGATGCACGACAGGGCGGACGGCATTCGCCGCGCCCGCCTTACGGTGGTGAGGGAGGCCCCGGAAAGCCTCCTTGTAAACCTTCGTAAACTGGTGAAGGAAAAAACCGGGGACGATGTCGTGATAGATGTTATCATCGATCCCTCAGTCATTGGCGGATTCATTTTCGACATTGACGATTATCTCCTGGACGCCAGCGTAAAGCGTCAGCTGGATATTTTCCGGGAGCAGTTTATTGAACGAAACAGAAGAATAATCTGATGGCAACTAGTTTGAAACCCTCAGAGGTCAGCGACGTCCTCCTTAGTCAGCTCAGGGAGATGAAAAGCGACCTCCAGTTCGAGGAAGTTGGAAAAGTGCTCCAGGTGAGCGACGGCGTAGTGCGCATCTACGGCCTGGACAAGGCCGAGGCCGGGGAACTCCTGGATTGCGGCAGCGGCGTCATGGCCGTGGTCATGAACCTGGAAGTGGACAACGTGGGCGCCGTGCTCATGGGCCCCACAGACCATATCAAGGAAGGTATGGTGGTCCGTCGTACCGGCCGCATTGCCTCCGTGGGAGTGAACGACAGCCTCCTTGGGCGCGTAATAGACCCTTTGGGCAATCCCCTGGACGGTCTTGGAGACATCAAGGGTGAAAAGATAGACATGCCCCTGGAGCGCAAGGCTCCGGGCGTCATCTTCCGCCAGCCGGTGAGCGAGCCTCTCCAGACCGGCCTCAAGGCTATTGACGCCATGATTCCCATCGGCCGCGGCCAGCGCGAGCTCATAATCGGCGACCGCCAGACCGGAAAGACAGCCATCGCAATCGACACCATCATAAACCAGAGGTCGGAGTTCCTTGCCGGAAAGCCCGTGTGCTGCATCTACGTGGCCGTGGGCCAGAAGGGCAGCACCGTGGCCTCCATAGTGAACACCCTCCGCGAGCACGGCGCAATGGACTATACCGTGGTTGTTGCCGCCACGGCTGCGGACCCTGCCGCGCTGCAGTATTATGCGCCCTTTGCCGGAGCGGCCATCGGCGAGTATTTCCGCGACACCGGCCGCCATGCCCTTGTGGTGTACGACGACCTTTCCAAGCAGGCCGTGGCATACCGTGAGGTGTCCCTGATCCTTAAGCGCCCTTCCGGCCGCGAGGCATATCCCGGCGATATTTTCTACCTTCACAGCCGTCTTCTGGAAAGGGCCGCGAGAATAATCGACCAGCAGGAGGTGGCAGCCCGGATGAACGACCTTCCGGAGGCCCTGAAGGGCAAGGTCAAGGGCGGCGGCTCCCTTACCGCACTGCCAATAATCGAGACCCAGGCCGGAGACGTATCGGCCTATATCCCAACCAACGTAATCTCCATTACGGACGGCCAGATTTACCTGGAGCAGGCGCTGTTCAACCAGGGCGTGCGTCCCGCAATCAATGTTGGTATATCCGTGTCCCGTGTGGGCGGCAGCGCCCAGGTGAAGTCCATGAAGAAAGTGGCGGGCACTCTCAAGATAGACCAGGCCCAGTGGGCGGAACTGGAGGCTTTCTCCAAGTTCTCCTCCGATGTGGACAAGGTTACGGAAATGGCCCTGGACAAAGGCCGAAAGAACAACCAGCTCCTCATCCAGCCTCAGTACAGTCCTATGCCCATGGGAGAGCAGGTGGCCGTCCTTTACTGCGGCACCAAGGCCCTCATGAAGGACATCCCCGTGTCCTCCGTCCGCGCCTTCCAGGACGCCTTCCTTGACCGCCTTCGCGCCACCCACCAGACCGACGTCCTAGACCCCCTTGGCCAGGGCAAGCTCACCCCGGAGATTGAAAAGATCCTTGTAGATACTGCTGAGTCAGTTATACTATCCATGAAGTAAAGCATCGTCATTCTCGGACTTGTTTTTTTTAGTCATTCCGGGCTTGACCCGGAATCTTTAACAACAGGATGCCAACATTAAAGGAAATAAAAGGCCGTATAGCCTCCGTGCAGAACACGCTCAAGATAACATCGGCAATGAAGCTGGTGTCGTCGGCCAAGCTGCGCAAGGCCCAGACCGCCATAGAGTCCATGCGCCCCTACCAGGCCAAACTCCAGGAGATTCTGGCCACCGCCACGGGCTCTTCCGGCGCCCCGTCCACGGAAAAGGCCGTTTTTGGTGGACAAGTGGCCCAAAATGGCAGTTTGTCCACGGAAAGTGGGGATTTTGGTGGACAAGTTCCCGCCGGAGACACTGTTGTCATAGCTATGGCCTCCAACTCCTCCCTTTGCGGCGGGTTCAACGCCAATGCAATTGCCAAGGTGAAGGAGGTTCTGCGTGACCGGAAGGTTGTGCGGGTGTACTCCATCGGCAAAAAGATGGCCGATGCCATGCGGAAGGCGGGCTACCCTTCTCCGGAGGACTACACGTCTCTCTCCGACCACCCGTCCTACGGCCCCGCCGCAGACCTTGCGGAAACACTCATGGAAGAGTACTCTGAGGGCAAGATTGCCAGCGTCCTTCTTGTGTACAATCACTTCGTCTCCACCGGTAAGCAAGTCCCGGTTGTAGAAGAGTTGTTTGACGCTAACAAAGCAGAAGAAACCGCATCGTCATTCTCGGGCTTGTCCCGGGAATCTCCGGACGTCATCCTTGAACCCTCCCGCAAGGAACTCCTTGAGGCCCTTTACCCCAAGACCATCAAACTCAAGCTCTTTGCCGCCATCCTTGACAGCGCCGCGGCGGAGCACGCCGCCCGCACCGTGGCCATGCAAACCGCCACGGACAACGGCGAAGACCTCCTCTCTGAGCTCACCCTCCAGTACAACAAGGGTCGCCAGCAGAAGATCACCTCCGAGATCCTGGACCTTGCCGGCGGCCAGTCCCGCGACTAGCTTCATGCAAGATTCCGGAAATTCCGGATTGTGTATAAAACGACTCTTTATACGAATGAAGATTGTTCGGCATAAACTATTGTTGCTGGTAGCATTGACACTGATGGTAGTGTCAATGCCGGTTTATGCACAGAATACATCCTACTCTTTTGATTGGGAATGGCGGGCTCTGCGTTTGAATGACTTTGCTACATCCCAGGCCATCTTGGAAAAAGAATCCAATTTGGCGATACAATGGAAGATTGAAACCAGCAAGTTTTCTGTTCCCCAGAAGGAGTATTGCCGTATAAAGTATTATGACATTAAGAATCTCTTCATTCCCTCCGATTCATGGATAGCGGAAGACTCTAGAAATCCCGAGAAGCTAAAGTTCGAACAGTTGAAGTTCGATATGTCGGAGCTCTATAGCCGTAAGGCAGAAAATGCCGTTAACCGTGCCGGTAAATTGGGAAATACCATTAATGAATACAAGGATAGCCTTACACTGGCAATTGATGTCTTGTGTGAGGTGACACAGAATGGGGAAGACTCATTAGCCGTTGATTTTTTGTCGAAAAGAGTATCGGAAGAGATCAAGGCATTGGGAATGCCATATCAGGATATCAACATCCCGGAAAAAATGGGTGTTGCCGTTGAGGTGGCTTTTTATGAACAAGGTACACTGCGGGCGGGTAATATTACCCAGTTGCTTCCATCAATATACCCTTATTTGGGGATAGAATTGTCGTTAGTGACGGGCCGGATGTGTGTTGCGTTCAATCTTTCGGCGCAGCAGACCGGCGACTGGCTTACAAGTAACGAGGATTTCTATTATAAGGATCAGTTTTACCCAAAAGGATCCAGGTGTGAAGATATCCATTATTTCGGCCTGCTGAAGTATTCTGTTTTCAAGAATAATCGCATCCAGATATGGCCATTTGCCGGGGCCGGTGTGGTGAATATGTCTTTTTTGCCGACATTGGACCTTAAAAACTTTTCGACCTACAATTATATGGCGGGGATAGATGTTGATTATTGCCTGCGAGAGACGTGGACTCTTCAGAACAGAAGATTGGAGGACTGTTTGTTAAAAGGCCGGATTTATGTGTCCAGGGACGATATTGCCGGATATACAGGTTACAGTATTAATGTCGGTGCTGGCATTTCAATACGCACCAGAAAGACTAGATAATGGATATGAGACGTTTAATTGCTATTATGGCATTATTGGTTTTACCATTCATTGCCAATGCGCAGATAAAAGACTCTGTAGACGTGTCATATAAGGCACGTGGAACACATATTTATCAAGACGGAAGGAAGATGTCAGACCAGGAAGTCAAAGACATTGTTATATCAAGGATAGGCAACGCTGAAACCCGATATCAAGAGTATCTTAAAGCTCAAAAAGACTTCCGAGCTGGACTACTGAATATGGGAGGGGGATTTGCACTGGCCGGGGTGTTTACGTGGCTGCAAGTTAAGGCATTTGAAGTTGGCAAAGAAACAGGTTGTGTCTCTCCCGGCGGTTTCCCTTTTATTTTGGGCGGAATTGCCTGGGCTGGTTTTGGTATTGCCAAAACTGTTTCAGCCTACGGGAAAGTGAATGCTTTGGCAAAGGATATCAGTCTTTCCGGGGACCATCAGGTTACAGTTACACCCCAGGTTTCCCAAAATGGAGTCGGCCTACGCTTCAACTTCTGATAGATGCCGGCGGCCAGGCCCGCGACTAAATAAGTATAATATACTAAACTTTTCTTTGTAATTATTAGGAATTATTCTATATTTGCGGAGAAAAGTTTATTTTATTATACTAATGGGCTTACAAGAAACGGTCAAGAACAGGCGCAAAGAATTGCAAATCTCCCAAAACGACCTTGCGGAGATATCCGGCGTGTCAATTGCTACCATAAAAAATATAGAGAGAGGGAAGGGTAACCCTTCTTTTGATACGGTGTTGAGAATAATCGATGTTTTAGGGCTTGAAATTGTTTTCAATGTCCGAAGCCCTTTTGACAATAAGTAGTAGTAGATATGCGACAACTTGAAGTATACAATAATGACGTTCCTGCCGGGGTTCTCACTGAGGTGGCTCCAGGCGCGGGGTACATTTTCCGGTATGATGAGTCTTACATTGCTGCCGGGGGAGTCCCTGTGTCGGTCACACTGCCTCTTCAGAAGGAACAGTATGTGTCGGACCACCTTTTCCCCTTCTTCTCCAACATGATTCCGGAGGGGGCGAACAGGAAGATGATTTGCAGGTCCCTCAAGATAGATGAGAATGATCTTTTCGGTGTGCTGTACGCAATGGCCGGGAAGGATACAATAGGGGCAGTAAACGTTAGGAGGATTGCATGATGACAGAGATAAACAGATGCCCGTCAACCCTTGCGGACGGATACTCAAGCTACAGCCCCAAGGCACTGAAAAGCCTTTTCTTCGGAAAGAAGGTATCGCCTATGCTGGATTTCAGCATATCGGGACTCAAGAAATCCGACATCGTCACAAAGATGGCGGAGCGCATTTCCGTTTCCGGGGTGCAGGAGAAGTTCCCGGCGGTGATAGACCGTGGTGTCATTCGCCTTGCCCGGGAGGGAGAGCGCTCTACTCATATCCTTAAGCCCGCCCCTTGGGACGAGACAATCGCTACTCGTCGTCACATCCCTGCCAACGAGCACCTGACCATGCAGATTGCCTCGCAAGTATACGGAATCAGGACGGCCGAAAACGGACTCTGTTTTTCCAGCGACGGGCAAGCCGTGTACATAACCAAGCGGTTCGACATAGGGCCGGACGGTGTCAAGACTGAGATGGAGGACATGGCTTCGGTAATAGGCCGGAGCGAGCAGACGGACGGACAGTATTTCAAGTACTCCGGGACTTATGAAGACATAGCAGACGCCATTCGCCACACTGTTTCTGCGTGGAAGGTGGACATGGAGAGTTTCCTTGACCTAGTGGTTTTCAACTATATCTACGGTAACGGGGACGACCACCTGAAGAACTTCTCGCTGATTCGCCAGGGAAAGGATTACCGTCTGGCCCCGGCATACGACCTCCTTAACACCAGCCTCCACGTAAACGGGGACGATTTCGGGCTGGACGGCGGCTTGTCCGCGAATCTGGTCCGTAGCGACGTCTACGCTGCCAGCGGACACCCGTGCAGGACGGATTTCGAGCGCTTCGGCGAACTCACGGGCGTTCCGGCTATTAGGGTTAGACGCATCCTGGACAGGTATGCGTCAATCCCTTCGGCAGTGACGGCTCTTGTCGCTAAATCCTTCCTCCCGGAAAAACTTCGCCGCTCATACATCCGCCTTGTCCAGGAAAGAACCGCCCGTTTCGTCCGGCCATCGGAGTAAACTCTTGGCATCGTTGGTGTCAAGGCCGGAAACCATTTGAATATAAGAACTATAAGCATGAGATTAGTAACGTGCCTTTTCTTGTCTGGTTGATGATTATTCGTATCTTTGTACTGTTGAATACCGTACAATAAAGGTATTATTAATTAAGTTGAATTAAGTTGCGACATTTTTAGCGTGTGGCTGTGGAATGATGATTTGATAAAAGTTATAGATTGTTTTTTATGCTTAAAAGAAAGGTAGTATTTATTGCATTGACGGCATTGCTGCTGTGTTCGTGCGCGGCCACAAGGTATTCTTCCGGGGTGAGTGCAAGCACTGCGAGGCCAATGGCGCTGGTGGAGCCATATTCTGAAATCTTTTTTTTGCCGGAGAAGGGGGATTTTGTTGAGGATTCCAGGAACTCGGAACTGTCGCAAAAGTTGTTAAGCAGTATAGTGAAGCTGAATTGCCCAGGGGTGGAGTCTGTTATAAACCGGGGAGACGCCTTTGGTCGGGAACTTTCTTCTATTGCCAATGTAAAGATAAAGAAGTTGGAGTGGACAAAAGTGGCGCCCGGGATTTGCGAACTTCTCCGGAAGAGTGGCTACAGGTATGGTGTTCTTGTGTATGCCACCGGCTTTACCAGGGACGACAAGGGTTTCATGAAGTCGGCAATTGGAGGGGCCCTTCTTGGCATAGCTACGGCAGTCTTGACCTTAGGTATGGTAAGCGTCTATGGCGTCTCTTACAAATACGCCTCCAACGTGTATATCATGGTTGTCGATGCCCAGACAGACAAGGTGGTTTACTATGACAAGTCCACCATCAATGGTGAGGATCCGGTGAGTTTCAACGGCCTCAAGCGTCAGGTCAAACGCATCCTTAAGCATTTCAAATAAGGTCGCCAGAAAAAGATCACCTCCGAGATCCTGGACCTTTCCGGCGGCCAGTCCCGCGACTAGCTTCATGCAAGATTCCGGCAAACCTGGATTATTAGAGTATCAATCGTTTATAAGTGTATGAGAATATTTGTCAAAAAATACTCTTTAATAGCCGCGTTTGTATTGTGCCTGAACATGGTTTCATGTTTTGAATACGATCGGGAAAGAGACTATGATCCGTTTTCGGAGAATCTGGACAAATCGTTCTCGGCGATGGGCTTCTATGTGGATGGTATCAAGTATACTAATAAGGTAATTGAAGAGCCTGGTTTATTTTCGAGGAGCTATGATATTTATATGAAATGGAACCGGTGGATGGTTGACGGGGAAGCAGGAGTGTTTATCAGTGCGATATTGGATCCATATGTATATAGTTGGAAGGGCCCTTTTTGGAACGACAAAGAAGGGAATCGACTCTTTTTGGGGCCAAGTATTTGGATGTTTCTTCCTTTGGAGGGAGTAAGTCTCGGAGAGGAAATCGTATTGGAGAATCCGAACAATGCAATCAACTTGACCCGGAGGAGTTTTGACGAAACAACCGGCTGGGGGCGGGAAAGAGTCACCACGGTTCCGTTCAAGCGGCTGGCCGTCACATTTACCGGAGTGTCGCACGGTATCGTAAAAGGCACTTTTACCGCCGAGGTTGAACTCAAGAATATGGAACAGACCACAACTCTTGAGCTTGAGAACGGAGTCTTCGTCTTAAGGGAAAACCAGCGCGGGAATTCTTACACATGGTGGCTGGAAGATGAATACAGAAAGGAAGAATGGTAATGAGAAAGAACAAATCATATCTTTTCCTCCTGCTGGTTCTGATGCTGTCCTCCTGTCTCAAGATAGACTTTACTTCTGTCCGGACATCGACAAGCACTTGCCACTTCAGTGTTGGCGATGCCAAGTATGTCCAGATTCCTGATACCAGGGTAAAATGGAGGAACAGCGCGTACGAAGTTGGTCATAAGCGTATAATGCTGAGGGTGGATTTCATTTGTGACTCCAAAACCAATCCTATTGCCTGGCTCGGAAGAGACGATAACGGAAATGAGCTTTGCCTTGGGCCGGCATTCTGGTTCTGCATTCATGACGATATCAAGAAGGGCGACTCTTATGATATGTTTGACCGTGACAACGCCATTGCTATTACGAAGAAGGTGGTAATCAGAGATGGCGACAAGGAGCATTACTCATTTTATGCATTCCATGATCTGGCATATTTTAAAACCATGACCGTCACCTGCAGAAAGAATGACGACAAAGAAATTATTCTTGATTTCGGCGGTGAGATTGAACTTGGTCCGGAAGGGGATAAGAGGACTGTAAAGATCGAGAATGGTTACATTTACTTGGCCAGAGGCTCCCAAAACGGCAGTTATACCAACCGTGAAGGATGGACCAATGCCCGTGACCAGTATCAGTATTGGCAATAAAACGACTTAATATATGAGACGAATAATCCTACTGTTTGCGGCCCTTGCCGCATTTACCGCCTGCCATAAGAGCGAGAGCCTTGTCATTTGTTTTGCCAACGCCTATGACCAGGAAATACTTGTAAAGTGCAACGAGGATGGATTCCCAATAGAGCCTGGAAAATTACTTCCTTTTTGCGTCGCTGGTTCTTCCGGGTCAATCAGTGTTGACGTTCAGGATGTGTGGGAGTCCATATTTTACAAGAAGTACGACACCATCACCGTTTATACCGTTGACGGCAAAACGGTCCTTGAGTCCTGGAAAAAGGACGAGAACACTCCAGGGACCCCCTTCTCCCTGGAATACTGGAGCAAGGAAGACAAGGTGGAAAGCGGCGTGGACGGCGGCCTCAAAGACGGCCTGGCCTACACTTTCCTGGTCTCCGCCTACACCCGCACCAAATACAACCTCACCTACGTCTTTGGACCAAGGGAGTAAAAGAATCCCCCGGCGCGAATTTCCCAATTGGCCCGGGGGATTATTGTAAGTGTATCAATATTTATGTCTGGTTGTGAATTATTCCAATTCCGTGCCAAACAGTGATACACAGGCAATTATTTTTCATGTTTTTTGGCATTCCATCGTCCGTAGACCTCGCTCACGTTGCCTGCGGTGATGAAAGAATGAATATTCTCTTCACGGATGTGCTCCATGAGGGCGGAGAACTCGTTCTGGGTGAGGAGAGCCTGGACCTCCATAGACTTCTCTCCGGAGTAGCCGCCCATGACCTCGTACAGGGAGCAGCCGCGGTGCAGCGTGCCCACGATGTATTCGCGAATCTGCTCGTACTGGGGCGATATTATGCAAACCCTCTTCTTGCGGTTTATGCTGGCGGTGAAGTAGTCCAGGGCAATGCCGTTTATCCATGTGCCGATGATACCAATGACAACCAGCCTGAAGGGGTTGATGGCAAGGGCCGTGAGGCAGATGGCTATGCCGGCGATGCTCACGGAAGCGCCTATGTCAAAGTGCAGGTACTTGTTCACAATCTTTGCCAGGATGTCCAGACCGCCCGTTGAGGCGTTTATGTGGAAAAGCACGGACTGGGCAATGCTGAGGAGGAGCACAAAGCAGATGAGGTCGAACCAGGTATCGTTCATAAGGGATGTCTGGCCGGCCTCCAGGAGGGTATCGATGGGAAGGATCTTTTCCCACATGTCCACCATGGGACCAAGGATAAGTGCAGTGTATACCGTTTTGGCCCCGAATTCCTTGCCTATGAGAAGCCACGCCAGCAGCAGAAGGATGGCATTGATGATTACGATTACCAGGGAAACCTTTATTGAGAGCCCCGCGGCGTTGAGAAGGTTGCTTATGACTATGGAAAGACCCGTGATGGAACCAACCACCAGTTTGGAGGGAAGCAGGAAGTAATACACTGCTGCAGCGGTGATTGCCATGCCGGCGGTCATGATGAAGAGCTCTTTCCAGAACTTCCACGTGCCAAGGATCTTGAGTATATCTTTCATTGCATGAGTTTTTAGGACCGTAAAGTTAATGCTTTTTTAGCTATATTTGCACCGGATAATATGACAAAAGCTATAGTATTTGACATAGGCGGAGTGCTCATAACCCTGGACCTGGAGCGCGGCATACGCGCTTTCAGGGAGGAACTGGGATATGAACGCATATCGGAGCTCCTTGACCCCAGCCACCAGAAAGGCATCTTCGGGGACATGGAGGGAGGTATAATATCGGCCGATGAATTCCGCGCAAAGGTGCTGGAGGAATCCCGTCCCGGCTGCACGGCGGAAGACGTAGACCGCTGCGTCCTTTCCATCCTGAACGAGGTGATTCCGGAAACCGCCGCCGCGGTGCGCTCCGTATATGGGAAATACCCGCTCTACCTTCTTTCCAACAACAACCCCATCTGCATGAAAGGCTGCCTGGAACGTATGGAAAGGGCCGGAATTGGCGGTCTCTATGAGGATATGTTCATATCGTCGGAAATGAAGATGATGAAGCCTTCCCGGGAGTTTTACCTTGAGGCCGTGAGGCGCATAGGCCTTCCGCCGGAGGAAATTGTTTTCATAGACGATTCCCTTGTGAACGTCCAGGCCGCCCGGGCAGTTGGCGTCGATGCAAGGTGGCTGGAGCCGGGGATGCTGCTTTCTCAACTGCTGCCGTAGGATGTCACTCTACTCACACTTCAGGATAAGCAAGCCGTCGGCCGAAAAAGTGCCGGCTGGTGAAGTGGACGCCACCTACAGGCGTCTTCGCACCCGTACGTTCTGGGGCGTTACAGTAGCATATACCTTATACTATGTTTGCCGTATGACCCTTGGCGTTGTGAAGCAGCCCCTCATAGACGGCGGCTTCCTTACCGCCGGGCAGCTGGGCATCATAGGGTCGGCCTTCTACTTTGTGTACGCGGTGGGCAAGTTCACCAACGGATTCATTGCCGATTATTGCAACATCCGCCGCTTTATGGCAGCGGGAATAGGGATATCGGCCGCCCTGAACCTTATTCTGGGTATCCTGGGGCTACTTCACGGGCCGCTGGGCTTTGGAAGCGTGCTCATGCTGGTTCTCTTCTCCGTGCTTTGGGGAGTGAACGGCTGGATGCAGTCCATGGGCTCGCCGCCCGGCACAATAAGTCTTTCCCGCTGGTTCCCGCTCTCAACGCGCGGAACTATGTACAGCATATTCTCCTCCACGCCCCAGCTCGGAAAGGCCGTGTCTATGATTATGACCGGTTTCATAGTGGCCTATGCGGGTTGGCAGTGGGGCTTCCTGGCTGCGGCAGTGGCCGGATTCATCGGCCTTGCAGTGTCCCTGGTGTTCATTGCAGACACGCCGGAAAGCTGCGGCCTGCCGTCAGTACAGGAACTCTCCGGAGAGCCCGTGAGGGAAATGGACAAAAAGCCCACCAAGGAACTCCAGAAATGGGTGTTCAAGCACCCCGGAATATGGGTTATTGCCATTTCTACTGCGTTTTTGTACATCACTCAGCACGCCGTGAGTGACTGGGGAGTCCTGTTCCTCCAGAAGCAGAAGGACTTCTC
>CAMJJZ010000030.1 GCA_946406275.1 uncultured Bacteroidales bacterium
TGGATTCCGGTGCCCGTGGTTCAACCCAGCAGATCAAGCAGCTCTGCGGTATGCGAGGCCTCATGGCCAAGCCCCAGAAGAGCGGCGCTGCAGGTGCAGAAATCATCGAGAACCCTATCGTGTCCAACCTTAAGGAAGGCATGACGGTGCTGGAGTACTTCATCTCCACGCACGGTGCCCGTAAGGGTCTGGCCGATACCGCCCTCAAGACCGCAGATGCAGGTTACCTCACCCGCCGTCTTGTAGACGTGTCCCACGATGTCATCATCACCGAGGAAGACTGCGGAACCCTCCGCGGCCTCATCGCCACCGCCATCAAGAACAAGGACGAGGTTGTGGAATCCCTCGGAGAGCGCATCCTGGGCCGTACTTCGGTGCACGATATCTTCAACCCGCTCACCGGTGAGCTCATCATCAGTGCAGGAGAGGAAATCCGTGAGGACGTCGCAGCCCTCATCGACACCCTCCCCATCGAGCAGGTCGAAATCCGCAGCGTTCTCACCTGCGAATCCCGCAAGGGTGTTTGCGCCAAGTGCTACGGCCGCAACCTGGCCACTTCCCGCATGGTTGAAACCGGCGAGGTGGTTGGCGTTATTGCAGCCCAGTCCATCGGCGAACCCGGTACCCAGCTTACGCTTCGTACCTTCCACGTTGGTGGTACCGCTTCCGGTGCCGTTGCAGACTCCTCCATCGAGTCCAAGTACGAGGGTAAACTCGCATTCGAGGAACTCCGTACCATCGACCGCGTGAACGAGGACGGCACCGTGAACCAGGTGGTAGTTTCCCGAATGACGGAACTCCGCATCCAGGACGAGCGCACCGGCATGACCTACTCCCAGTACGATATCCCTTACGGTTCCGTGCTTTACTTCAAGGACGGCGACACCGTGCACAAGGGAGACCTCATCTGCGAGTGGGATGCCTACAACGCCACTACTATCGTTGAGACCGCTGGTACCGTACGCTTCGAGAACATGGTCGACGGCGTCACCTTCCGCGAGGAAAGCGCCGACGAGTTCTCCGGAGCATCGGACAAGGTCATCATCGAAGGACGTGACAAAACCAAGAGCCCCGCGATGCTTATCGTGGACGGCAATGGAGTAGTCCTGCGCCAGTACAACCTGCCTGTGGGCGCGCACATCATGATTAATGACGGCGACAGTGTGAAAGTTGGCGACGTCATCATCAAGATCCCCCGCGCCATTGGCAAGGCAAGTGATATCACCGGCGGTCTGCCGCGTGTTACCGAGCTCTTCGAAGCCCGTAACCCTTCCAACCCTGCAATCCTCTCGGAAATCAATGGTGAGGTCATCATGGGTAAAGTCAAGAGGGGCAAGCGCGAGATCGTGATCAAGAACCGTACAGGCCGCGAGGCCCGTTACGAGGTCCCTATGACCAAGCAGATCCTTGTCCAGGAGAACGACTATGTTAAGGCCGGCACCCGTCTTTCCGACGGCGGCACTTCTCCTACCGACATCCTGAACATCCTTGGTCCGGTGAAGGCACAGGAGTACATCGTCAATGAGATTCAGGCCGTGTATCGTCTGCAGGGCGTGAAGATCAACGACAAGCACTTTGAGATCATCGTACGCCAGATGATGCGCAAGGTCCAGATCAACGACCCCGGCGACACCGAATTCCTCCCGGAGGAACTGGTGGACAAGTGGGAGTTCATGGACATCAACGACGCCATCTTCGGCAAGTACTATGTAGAAGACGCCGGCGACAGCACCAAGTTCGAGGAAGGCGACATCATTTCCGCCCGCGATCTCCGCGGCGAAAACGCCTCTCTTGAGCGCCAGGGCTCCAAGCTCGTGGTAGCACGTCCGGCAAAGCCTGCAACGGCCTCTCAGGTGCTCCAGGGTATCACCCGCGCAGCTCTGAAGACCGGCTCGTTCATCTCCGCCGCCTCCTTCCAGGAGACCACGAAGGTGCTCAGCGAGGCCGCTATCCGTGCCCGCGTGGACTACCTCGAGGGCCTCAAGGAGAACGTCATCTGCGGTCACCTCATTCCTGCAGGAACGGGCCTGGCCTGCTACCAGGACATCGTGGTAGGCTCAAAGGCCGACTACGCCGCAGCAATGAACGATCTCTAGCAGATCCTCAAACCCTTTTTTCCAGCGCCCGACCTCATGGTTGGGCGCTTTTATTATGATTTGGCCGGGATTTTGCATATCTTTGCATAAAAGGAGACAGAATTATGAAAGCTAGCAGAATTTTGTTTGTAATGGCAATAGCCATTGCGGCACTTTCAGGATGCAGAAAGCACGACCGCCCGGAGCGTCAGCATTCCGGCAGCGGCAACGGCAACGGTGAAGAAGGCAACAGCGGCCATAATACAGAACAGGTGGTTTTCAATCTCAAGCAGAACGCCAACTGGACCATCGCCTATGGTGGAAAGGATGTGAGGGACGGATATAAGGTTGAGGTAATCAACATAGACAACGTTCCCGCAAATACCATCTACATAGTAAGCGTCATCAACCGTGAGAACTACGCCACCTATGGCGGAGACCTCGAGAGCTTCATGAAGAACGAGCTTGAGGCAGCAGGGGACTACATCTACCAGGGTTCGCCGGAAGAAATCCTCTTCGATCCTTTCCGTCACGGCACGTGGTATGCCTTTGTAATGGCTCTGAACAGCGACCACAAGCTCACCGGAGAATACAATTATCTCAAGTTCACCGTTGAGGAAGAAGAGCCCACGGAGGATTTCAACAAGTGGATTGGTAACTGGACCGCCACCCAGGGGCAGTATTCATACGACCTCACCATCACCAGCCTGGAAGCCAACTACATCTATAAGGTAGAGGGCTGGGAGACCGGAAAGTATCTGCAGGAAGAAATGAATCAGGAGTATCTTGAGACCTTCTACGACAACGGCCGCATGTACTTCGTTTCCCAGTACATCCAGTCCTACGAGGAGAACGAAACCACCATGGAAGAGTGCTTCCTTGGAGAGGTTGACTACGACGGTATCCTGAACGAGCAGGGCCTCTACCTCATCCAGGACGAGGGCATCGATTTGGCATATGCCGCCATGCTTGAAGACGGCTCCGCAAACATCGTCCCTTGCCAGATAACCACCAACATCGGCAATAACAACGAGGAATTCACGGCCGATTTCTACGACATGAAGTACTTCGTATGGAGCGTGGGAGAGAAGGCATGGTTCCACTACAACGACGAGGTTGCAACGCTTCCTATGAAGATGACCCGCAACGCGGTTGCTCCTACGTCAACCAAGGCACCGGCCGTATACCGTGGCCAGAACACCAGGCCTCTGCGCGGCAAGGTCTTCGTTCCCAAGGACAAGAAGAAAGCCGTAAAGGCAGTGAAGCTATAAAAAAATGGCCTCCCGGATTCGGGAGGCTTTTTTTTATCTGCTTGCCAGGAAGCACTCAAGTGTGTTTTCCATGAGGCAGGCAATTGTCATGGGGCCTACGCCGCCCGGAACGGGGGTTATGGCGCCTGCGATGGGGGCTACGGAGTCAAAGTCCACGTCTCCGCAGAGTTTGCCGGTTTCCGGGTCTCTGTCCATTCCAACATCTATGACGATGGCGCCGGGGGATACCATATCGGCGGTAACCATCTTGGCACGGCCGGCGGCTACCACAAGTATTTCCGCCTGGCGTGTTATGGACGGGAGGTCTACGGTGCGTGTGTGGCACAGGGTGACGGTAGCGTTGGCGTCAAGCAGCATCTTGGCCACGGGAAGGCCCACTATGTTGCTTCGGCCTATCACCACGGCCCTCTTGCCTTTGGGATCCACGCCTATGGCTTCCAGAAGCTTCATTATGCCGGCGGGCGTGCAAGGGGACACGTGAGGGGTCTTTTGCCAAAGGCCGGCCACGTTGTAGGGGTGGAACCCGTCCACGTCTTTCTCACGGGCTATGGTCTCGATGACCTTGGCCTCGGAGATGTGTTTGGGCAGCGGAAGCTGCACCAGGATGCCGTCTACGGTGTCGTCACCGTTCAGGGCCTGGATCAGGTTAAGAAGTTCTTCCTCCGCGGTGCTTTCCGCAAGCACTATGGTTGAATTCTTGATTCCAACGGCTTCGCAGGCCTTTTCCTTGTTGCGGACGTACACTACGCTTGCGGGGTCTTCTCCCACGCGTACAACCACAAGGTGTGGAACCCTTCCGTACTTTTCAGGAAGCTCTGCAACGCGCTGCCTGATGCTTTCCTTGAGTGCCGCAGATACGGCTTTTCCGTCGATAAGTGTCATGTTCTTATGTCTGTTGCTGCTTTTACTATTCCGTCTATGCAAACATAAACCGCCACGTGCTGGTTCTGAGTGAGCGTCCCGGCGTTGAAGCTGAGCTCTTTGGTCTCACCGTTGGAAAACTCTCCCAGGGAGTCTCCAAGCAGGTTTTCCTGAAGGAAACCGCGGAATACGTTGTTGTGTACGTAATTATCCGATGCTCCGGTCTGGGGGGCCACCAGGCCGTCTTCCAGAACGGCGGCGGAGACGGTGTAGCTGCCGTTGTCCCCGCCTGTTACCTTCACTTTAAGGGTTCCGTCCACAAGTTCCGCTTTCAGGATGGGGACCGCAATCATTGCACCAATGGTCTTAAGTTTGGCGATGATGAGGTCCTTTGAAGTTGTTGTGGTGAGCGATTCCTTGAACATGTTTACCACCGCACTCGGATATGCCTCCACGCCAAAATGGCTGATGAGCGCCTTTCCCTGGTCGTTTACGAACTCGTCCTGAAAATGGACGCATATGGGTATGAGCGGACGCTCCGCCGAGGCCTCTTCTATTGCCGTTGTCATCCTGGGACAGTTGACGCACCAGGTGGCGGTGAAATCCATCACGATTCCCGCTACGTTGCCAACGGGAGTGGTTTCTCCGGGAGTCGTTTCCTCTTCCGGATCCTCCTTCTGGCCAACGCAGGAAACCAGGGCGCAGAGCAATATGAGAAGATACTTCTTCATTCTCTAAAACATCCATTGCACCTTCATGAAGGCGCCTTTGTATTCCGGCTGGTAACGGCACACGCCGCCGGAGCATACCATTCCCTCACGGTTGCGGCCGTAGCCTGCCATAATCCTGAACCCGCCGCTGTTGTAGGAAGCGTTAACATTCCAGTAGTGGTCCTTGGTGCTTCCGTGGTTGTACATGTCGCTTATGGAGAAGCTCCAGTTGGGGGCCATTCCAAACTCCACAAGGGCGGCCATCCAGTCTTTGGTGAGTTCCTGGGAGTAAAGATACTGCAATTCCGTGTGAAGTGAATACTTTTTGGAGAATTTGTACGTTCCGTCCAGCACGAACACGTTCTGGGCGTTTGTAGCCTTGCGGTTTCCGTGGGTGGGGGAGTTCTCCTGTATGGAGATATAAAGGTTGGTCTTCAGCTTTTTGGACCAGCGGTAAGCTGCGTCGAAATAGATATCGCGGTATGCCAGATAATTGGTTTCCCTCAGGGGCAGGACCTTGCCAAGGCCGTCTATCCAGCTGCCGCCTACGGTGAGGGAAAGGCTTTTCAGCCATGAAGGGTGATAGTACAGACTGCCCGCAAAGCCGGATTCACCCTCTGAATACGTTTCATATGGGTTAAGGCAGGCAAGCATATATGTCTGTTGCTTGCAAAGGGCGGGGAGGTAATTGAGAGTATTTGACAGGACCTTGGTACCAAGAGTCCTCCGGGCGGCGAAATCCATATTATACAGGTACCTGTAGGTAACGCTGGCCAGGATCCTCTTGGTTGAATACATGAAGTTCCAGGTGAAAGCCCGCCCGCCTTCAAGCACGAAGGAATCGCTGCCGGTGGCATTCTGAACGGCGGTGAAATCCCGGCTTTTCAGGACCAATTCTGCTTTTGTATGGAATGGACCGTGAACCAATTGTGCCCTGCCGGAATACATTAGGACGGTTCCGGGGACCGATTCTCGGTCGCAACTACCGGCGTTGGCTGCATTCAGTACCGTGTCAAGGTCTTCGTCAGGCTTGTTTTCCGTCCTGGCAACAAGGGAAGACCCGAGGGAAAGAGGCCCCAGGGAGAGATTCAGATCGGCCCCGCTGAAAAGAGACTTGGCATAACCCATGCCCTGGCGGGGAGCGCCGGAGAGGACGGTGAGGGAGAGTTTATCGTCACAAAAACTGGCGGTGAGACGGGCGCCCCCTATTGAGTTGGCAATGCCCAGGTCGCGGTCTTCCCAGCTGCGGAGGACAAGGCCTGAGCCAAACTGGTCGTAGAAGTCGCCCAGCGTAATGCTCCACTTGCTCCCGTCCAATCTCACATATTTGAGCGGAAGGCCGAATCCCTTCAGGGCCTGGTCATATCCCGGTAGTGGAGAGGGGTACCATTCCCCCTGCAGGCCGGCGCTGAAATGGCCTTTTGAATAGTCCAGACGGAGATAATTGTTGGAGTGGAAACCGTGGTATGGGGACCCTGTTTCATCGTCATAAACGGTATTGCTCTCCAGGCTGCCGGTGAGGTATCCCTGGGAGTATGCCGCTGCGGGAACAAGCAGGGCAAGAGCCAGTGCTATCCCCTTGAAACTCATTCTGTCTCAAGTACTTTTTGGAGGAGATCCTCCTCGCTGCCGGGGATGTATCCCATGTGGTTCCATACCAGTTTTCCGTTCTTGTCAAAGACAAAGACGTGCGGTATGGAGGTAACCTTCAGGGCCTGTTTGAGGGCCTGCTTCGTGTCAAACAGCACGGTTGCCGGCCAGTCACTGGATGCGGCAAGGGCCTTGGCTTCCGCTATGCTGCGGCTGTCGTCCACGCTCACTGCGTATATCCGGAGGGGGTATTTTCCGGTCCAGTCCGGCGCTACCTCTTCCAGGGCGGCAAGTTCCCTGAGGCAGGGCTTGCACCAGGACGCCCAGAAGGTGACCACGAAGGGCGATTTGCCATCGGCCAGGGACTTCACGCTCACCGCTTTCCCGGCAGGGTCTTCCACCTTCAGGTCCGGAATGGTCTGGGCATGGAGGCCTATCGACACAAAGGCCGCAAGTATGAGTAAGAACCTACTGCGCATATTCCATTTCCTTTGAGCCGCCGGCGGGGACGATGACGGAATTGACGATATAGTATCCAGGGTATGACCTGTTGGCCTTGGCTCCGGAGTATTCGTTGTAAGGACGCATCACCACAACGGCCACGGAGAGCTTGGAGGCCGCCCAGGAGGTGTTCAGGTCCGTGCTCCAGTTAAAGGACGATGCCTCGTTGCCTGCGGTGAAAATCTCTCCTGCAGGACTGTTCGTGAGGACCTTCCTGGCCACGTTGTCATGTTCGAAGCTGTTCAGCTTCTGGGAACCGCCGCTTGTGGGGTAGTAGGTCTGGGCTTCCACTATGCCGCTTTCAAGTACGAACGCTGCAATGCGGTGCTCTCCCGGAATGCTCTTTACCGATGCCTCCACGTTGAGCTTGCCGTCGCTTACCGATGTGTTCACGCTGATGCCGGTTCCGCAGAAGAACTTTTTCTGGTAATCTTCTATGGCGGAAACCAAACTGGAAGCGGCGTAGTCCGTGTCAGTATAATTGTTGAGTTCCTTCCAGCCGTTGAGGACGCCGGTGGGGAAGCCCTGAACGTTGTACAAGCTGCATAGGGCATCACTGTCCGAAATGTAGAGGGGATAGCCGCTGGAGGCGTGGAAGGTGATGAAGTTGAAGTGGTTGGACTCTTTTTCGGCCACCTTGTGGAAGGTCTCGTCCATGTAGGGGCAGTAGCCACACCATGTGGCGGTGAAGCGGTACCCTATGTTCATGTGGGCATACTCCTGCCAGCCTGCCTGGTTCACCATTACGGGTATGCAGGAACCGTCCTTGGTACAGATTGAGATTATGCCCGTACGGGGGCCGGATTCATGGGAATCGGCCTTGAAATGAAGGACCTCTCCGGTGGTGGTGCGGTCTCCCTTGCGGGAAGTGAGGTGGATCCAGCTGTCCACCAGGGTAATGTCGTAGTCGTATGTGTCCGAGATTACCGTTACCTCAAACTCTGCATCCACGGCAGGAACGTCCACGGACTTGGGAGTGATGGAGAAAACGGCTCCTTCCGGATTAGTCTCCTGGTTCACCGTGATGGGGAGGGCTATGCCGTCACATCTTAGGACCACCTTGGTGCTGCGCTCTTTCACCTTGCTGGGATTGGTAGTCAAGCTCACCTTCACGGCAGCGTTCCCATTACCGGAGCCGGGAGATACTGTACACCAGTCCACGCTGGAAGTGATGGTCCACTCCGACGAGGCGGTGACGTTGACAATCTGCTCTCCTCCGGAGTATGGGAAATTGAGGGTGGTTTTGTCTATGATAATGTTGGAAGAGGTTTCTTCAGTGCCGGGCTTGTCACATGAAAACAGAACGGCTGCAATGGCCGCAAGGGTAAGAATACAGGATTTTTTCATGCTTTTTGTTCTTTTTTACGTGCAAAAATAGCAAATTTTAAGAAATAATTCATAAATTGCGACCCCGTTAGTGAATAGTGTATTCTTAATAACAACGAACAAGTATGATTAAAAACCGTTTCCTGGCAGCCGTAATGGCTGTCCTCGCCGGAGTGTCCGTCATCTCCTGCGATGAGCTTCAGGAGATTATCGACACCGTCATTGAAGTAAGCATCTCTTCGGACAGCGATGCTTTCGATGCCAATGGCCAGGCAGTCGTTAAGCTTAACCTGAATGCAGCGTCCAATAAGGACATCAACGTTATTATCGGTATCAGCGCAGAGGCGCAGAGCGGCTTTACCGCAGTGAGCGCAGACGCCCTTGATTTTGAAGGTTCAGTTACCCTTCCCGCCGGAACACAGCAGGTTCCTGTCACCATCAAGCTCAATGAAAAGGCCCAGGCAGGCCAGCAGGCGGTGATCACCATCGCTTCCGCAAGCGGCGCCACCATAGGCAAGGATGCCGTTGTTTATCTTAAGGTTCCCGCCACATATAGCTCTGACAATGGTGAAGGCAACGGCAATGGCGAAGAAAACAAGCCTAACCTTGCAGGTGCAAGCGTATGGGCCATCATCGGTGCTTTCAACAACTGGGCAGGCGACGTAGAGCTCACCCAGACCGGTCCCGAGGAGTGGAAGATCAACGGCTTCAAGCTGTCCGGTGAGTTCAAGTTCCGTGGCAACAAGGAATGGGGCGACTACGACCTCGGTTCCTCCGACGCCATCGTCCTTGGCCAGCCCCTTGCCCTTACCCACAAGGGTGCCAACATCAGGATTGACGAAGGTGTCTACGACATCGTCCTCTATCCTACCGAGCTCAAGGCCGTATTCTCTGCAGTGGAGACCCCTCCCACTGATCCGTCCACCCTTAACTGGACACTCAAGTACAAAGGCTGCGCCTGGCTTGAAGGCTATTACAGCGAAGGCCAGCTGGAGGAATTTGAGGTGAGCAACACCGACGTTACCAAGTACTATTATCCCTTTGTCAATGATCTTGCCGACGGTGACATCGAGGCAGAGATAAAGGCCGACCCCGAGACCTTCTTTGCCAATCTTCAGCAAGACATAGAGGACACCATGTCCCTGTACATTGCATTCTTCGGCTATACCCGTGAAGAAC
Source organism: uncultured Bacteroidales bacterium (assembly GCA_946406275.1). Next base: position 9,514 of record CAMJJZ010000030.1, read on the forward strand.
TTCTCCCTTATTTCTTCTACAACGAGTCCGTGGATGGCACCGAGGTATTTCAGAGCGGCCTTCCTGCCGGCAGGTACCAGTTCTTGGTTCTTTCGGCCGATTCACAGGGCTACTTTGACCAGAAATACGCTATTCTTCCCTTCGAGAAGACAGAGGACGCAGTTTCCGTCTACGACTGGAACATCAACGTGTCCGTCAATCCTGCATGGAATGCAGAATGGGATGGCTGGGAGCCCGGCGAAGAAGGAGAGTCCTTCTGGGTTGTGGGCAACGCCCCCGGCGCTGCATATGTATATGTAGAGGCCTATACCGACGAAGAGATTGAAGAAGGCTTTGAGAATGGTGTTTCGGAGATGATTAACATCCTCCAGAGCTATGTCAAGGATGAGCTGTACTATGGCAGTTCTGTGGAAGATGCCGCGGAGAACAACGACTTCATAGCCGTTGATGCTGACGGCTCCTTTGAGACCATTCTGTACACCTATGATGTGGTTGGCGAGACCAACGTCTATGTTATTGGTCTGGACGCCCAGGGCAATATCATTGGCGGTTACGGCAAGTCTCCCATCGAGATCCCCGAGTACGTGGAAGAGCCTATCGACTTTGTAGAGCGCACAGACTGGGCAGTGGCGTACGACGCAACCGTGGATACCGGAGATGCCGACTATCCTTACGCAGTTGTAACCACAGCCTGCGATGCAGTATACTATGTGGTTGAGGTTTATCCCGAGGGCTACTGGGAAGATTCAGAGCTTGACGAGATCTGCGAAGACGCCATGTACTATGTGGATAACTACGGCCTTGACGCATGCCTTGAGGCGGGAGTCGCCTTCGATTCCGTTCCCGGAGTCTATACCGTGAGCAAGCTCAAGAATGGTTACGAGGCTTATATCTTCGGTCTCAACGAGTACGGCAAACCTACCGGCGAATGGCACATGGCTGTTATTGGCGGTGTGGTGGAAATCCCTAATGCAGACTGGAAGGAGCGTACGGATTGGGCAATCAATTACGATGCTTCCGTGGATACTGGCGATAAAGACTATCCTTACGCAGTTGTAACCACTGCCTGCGACGCCCCTTACTATGTGACTACAATCTGGGATGCCGGTGGACTGGAGAATGACGGCCTTAATGACATTTCCGATGACGCTCTCTATTATGTTACCAATTATGGTATGGAGACTTGCGTGCAGTACGATGTGGTACATACCAAAGTTCCTTCGGTAGACGCATGGAGCGGCCTTGAGAATGGCTTGGAGGCATATATCTTTGCCGTTGACGAGACCGGCAAGCTCACCGGCGAATGGCATATGGAGGTTCTTACCGGAATCGGAGAGACTGTTTCAGCCCCGTCGGTCCGTAAGGCCGCCGTGGTGAACGCTCCCAAGCTTTCCGTGGCAAAGAAGGAAATCAAGGGCAAGGCCCTGCGCGCCAACATCAAGGCTGCTTCCAAGGGTGAGTCCTTCAAGGCTTCCCTCAAAGAGAACAAGCCCGTTCTTCCCTTCAAGAAAGCGGCCAGATAAGGCCTTGTGATACTAAAGAAAGCCGCTCCCTTTGCCGGGGGCGGTTTTTTTTGTATATTAGCAGTTTGAAACCATTCAGACAATAATGAGACCTCTCTTTTTAACAAATACGCTGTCCCGTCAGAAGGAACTCTTCAAGCCCATACATGAGGGCAGGGCGGGAATGTACGTCTGCGGCCCCACCGTTTACGGGGACGCCCATCTGGGCCACGCGCGCCCCGGCGTCACGTACGACGTGCTGTTCAGGCTGCTCAAATACCTTGGCTACAAGGTACGCTACGTGCGTAACATCACGGACGTGGGTCACCTGGAGCACGATGCGGACGAAGGCGAGGACAAGATAGCAAAGAAAGCCCGCCTGGAGCAGCTGGAGCCCATGGAGGTTGTCCAGTACTATACTGAGCGCTACCATGAGGCCATGCGCCTTCTGGGCTGCCAGAGCCCTTCCATAGAGCCCCGTGCCAGCGGCCACATCATAGAGCAGATTGAGGCCGTTAAGAAGATCCTTGCCGCCGGATATGCCTATGAGAGCAACGGCAGCGTGTACTTCGACGTGCAGAAATACAACAAGGACCATCATTACGGTATCCTTTCAGGCCGCACCCTGGAGGCAACGCTTGAAGGCACCCGCGCCCTTGACGGCCAGGGTGACAAGCGCGCTCCGTATGACTTCGCCCTCTGGAAGAAGGCGGAGCCGGAGCACATAATGCGCTGGCCTTCCCCCTGGGGAGACGGCTTCCCCGGCTGGCACCTGGAGTGCTCCGTGATGGGAGAGAAATACCTTGGGGAGGAGTTCGACATCCACGGCGGCGGCATGGACCTTATGTTCCCGCACCATGAGTGCGAGATTGCCCAGAACGTGGCCTCCCGCGGCACGCAGGGCGTCCACTACTGGGTTCACAACAACATGATTACCATAGGCGGCCAGAAGATGGGCAAGTCCCTGGGGAACTTCATCACGCTTCCGGAGCTCTTCTCCGGCAGCCACAAGCTCCTGGACCAGGCCTACAGCCCCATGACCATCCGCTTCTTCATCCTCCAGGCCCACTACCGCAGCACCCTTGACTTCTCCAACGAGGCCCTCCAGGCCGCGGAGAAGGGCTACAGGCGCCTCATGGATGCCTGGAAGGCCCTTGGCGGCGTTTCCGGTGAGGAAACTCCCGCCGTTGCTGCCATCCGGGACAAGGTAGAGGAAGCTCTCTGTGACGATATGAACACGCCCATCGCCATCGCCCACCTCTTCGAGGCCGTCAAGCTCATCAACGGCGGCTTGGGAGATGCGGACAAGGCGGCAATGAAAAAGCTGTTTGACGACGTCGTAGGCGGCGTCCTTGGCCTTGTGGACGATGAAGCCGGCGCCGGCAGCGGCAAATGGGAGAAAGCCCTTGACGCAGCCATGGACATCGTCCTTGAAGCACGTGCCAAGGTCCGTGCGGAAAAGAACTGGGCGGAAAGCGACCGCATCCGCGACCTCCTCGCCTCCGCCGGCATCAGCGTAAAAGACACTAAGGACGGACCCACCTGGTCCATTAATTAACGTCATTCTCGGGCTTGACCCGGAATCTTTAACAACCAACGTCATTCTCGGGCTTGTCCCGGGAATCTCATATGAAAATGAAATTTATCAGT
>CAMJJZ010000031.1 GCA_946406275.1 uncultured Bacteroidales bacterium
TGGAGAAGACCCGCGAGATTACCCGTGACCGCCTCCAGCGCATAGAAAACGGCGAAAGAGACTTCAGGTTCTAAAGTAGTGGACAGGCTTCACATAGCAGTTTTCGGCCCCGCAAACAGCGGGAAATCCACCCTTGTCAACGCAATGTGCGGCAGGGAGGTTTCCCTTGTGAGCAGCGTCCCCGGCACCACCACGGATCCCGTCCGTAAACTGGCGGAACTGCCCGGCCTTGGCCCCTGCGTGATCATCGACACCGCCGGTATAGACGACGCCAGCGTACTTGGCGCCGAACGCAAACGCCTCACGGACAAAGTGGTTGACGAAACGGACATTGCAATAGTCCTTGAGCCGGAGACCGCGGAGATGAAGCAGCTTGCCGAGGTACTTGCCAAAGCCGATGTGCCTTCTGTGGTTTATACCAGGGGAGAAAGCATCCAGACCCTTTTGGAAAAGCTTCAGGCGGCCGCGCCGCAGGAGGAAGAGAAGTTCCTGACCGGCCGTCTGGTCACCAAGGGGGACCTTGTGGTGCTTGTGATGCCGCAGGATAGCGAGGCTCCGAAGGGCAGGCTCATCCTGCCGCAGGTGCAGGTGATAAGAGAACTGCTGGACCGCGGCTGCACGCCGGTGTGCTGTACTCCGGACAGCCTCGCAAGCACAATGGCGGGCCTCAAAGGCGCTCCGGCACTGGTCATTACAGACTCTCAGGTGTTCAAGAGAGTGAATGAGACAATCCCTCCTGACTGGACTCTAACATCGTTCTCCATTCTTCTGGCGGCGGCAAAGGGCGATATTGACGTGTTTGTTGCCGGGGCAAAGGCAATCAATGCCTTGAAGCCGGGTGCAAAGGTCCTTATTGCGGAGGCTTGCACCCACGTTCCGGATACGGAGGACATCGGAAGGGTGAAGATCCCTGCTTTGCTCCGCAGGCGTGTGCCTGACCTTGAGGCTGTCATAGCCGCAGGCAACGACTTCCCGGAAGATCTGTCACCGTACAGTCTCATCATCCATTGCGGAGCCTGTGTGGCAAACGCTGCAGTGGTACGCTCCCGCATAAGAAAAGCACTCCTTGCCGGAGTGCCAATCACAAATTACGGCATTGCCATAGCCGCCCTGCAGGGCATTCTGGACAGGGTTGCCCTGCCTTAGCTGCCAATGTTCTCACGGATTAGTTCCGTGAGGCTGTTTATGATTTCCAGGTTGTTGAGGTTCATGCCTTCGAACACTTCCTTCACTTCTGCGGAGGAGAGTTCGAAGGTGTCATCGTCCTTTATATACCTAATAATAAAGTTGATGTCCTGGTACTGGCAGATGAAGTTTGCGAAGCAGCCGGGAAGGTCTCCCTTGGGCTGGAGGTCTATGTGCGAGCGCTGGTAGGAGGCGAATATTTCCGTTCCCACGCCAACCTTGGACTTGAGGTAGAACTTGCCGTTGCAGAGCTCCGAGTGGAACTTGAGGAGGGCTATGCCCATTCCTATTTTTCGCTCCTTGCGGCAGGAGTAGAAGCGGTCATTGATGGCTTCTATCATCTCCTCCGGCATGCCGCAGCCGTTGTCTGTTATCTTGATGGACAGGAGGTCCTTTGCCTCGCTGTCTTCCATCTCGATGGTAATCTCCGTGGCTCCGGCGCGGATGGAGTTGTGGGTGATGTCAATGATATGAAGGTCCAGGCTTTTCATAATATCACGGGTTCTCCCTGACGGAGGGCGTCTCTGAAATTGTCGAAGCTGAAGAAGGGCATTTCCAGCTCGCTGTGTATCTTGGCTATGTCCGGAACGAAGTGGGCGTCGCTGCTCTGGATGAAGTTGAGGTCGCTGAACCAGGGGTGGGTTTCCAGGAACTTGTAGCCGTCACGCTTGCAGTAGTAGCTGAGTTCCATTGCGTGGAATTTGAGCCCGGAAGGCACGAATCCCAGCTGTGAGCTAAGGCTGAAGGTGGGCCTGTCTATATGGGCGGGAATGAAGATTCCGCCCATCTGGTAGACCTTCTGCTGCAGTTCCAGCATTGGAAGGTCCAGGGCGTTTATGAGAAGGTGAGGGACCTGGTCCAGGACGTTCTCCTCCTCGTCCACCACCAGCTGGTAGCCGAACTTGTCCACATCGTTCTCAAAGAAGATCACCTTGGAGTCCAGAAACGCCTGGAACTCAGCAAGTTTTTCCGTCGTAGGCATAAATGCCAGGCAGTGAACTTCCTCTTTGGTGGTTACCTCCGCTCCCATAAGGACGTGCAGCCCCGCCTTCTCCCCCAGGCGACGGGTAACGTCGGCATTGAGGGTGGAGTTATGGTCCGTAAGGCCGATGATGTCCATCCCGCGGGCCTTTGCCGTTTCCACTATGGCAGAAGGGCTCATCTCGATGTCTCCGCAGGGGGAGAGCACCGAGTGGATGTGCATATCGGCGTTGAACTTCATCTTACTTTATGAGGTCGTAGAGCTTGCCGCAGACCTCGAAGGTGGCGTCCTTGCTCACCAGGAGGCAGATGTCCTCGTCCTTTGCGTGCTGGAGCATGTCGTCGTCAGGAACTCCGTTGCGGACGATGATCACTGCGGGCATGTCCTTCAGGGAGGCAATTGCCGTTACGTTCTTGTGGGTCTGCATGGTAATCCATACCTGGCCGCTCTTGGCGTTTCCCATAACGTCGCTCAGGAGGTCAGATGCGTATGCGCTGGTTACGTCGGCGTCAAGATTAACGGGGTTGAGGCACTTGAGGTCCAGCTTTTCGATGATTTCTTTTACGGTCATGTTATTAGTCTTCTTTATTGTTATCCTTGTTCTTTATGCGGTCCCCCCAGATGCGCTTCATGGCATCTTTGGAAGTCTTGGAGAGGGGATTTATGAATACGCAGGTGTCTGCGTTGGCTTCTCCACGGACGATGTCTTCCGCCAGGGCGGCGCAGGAAGGGGCTCCGCAGGCGCTGCAGTTCACGCCGGGAAGGGCCTTCTCTATCTTTTTCATGCGCTCCGCCATCTTGAAGGCTTCGGCATAATTATCGTCCAGCTTGTAGATGGAGCGGGGCTTGATCTCCGGGATTTCCATTTCCTTGGTAATCCACTTGAAGAACTCCGGATCGTCCTCCACTGCACGGTTGTCTCCCTTCCGCCTGATGCGGTCGAACAGGCGGGCGCGGTATTCCAGCCTCTTGCGGGCCACAAAGCGGTCCTGGGTTGTGAGGCAGCCGCCTACGCATCCCTGGTGGCAGATTCGCATTTCCACCAGACCTTCCGCGTCTATGGCCTCGTCCTCTAATTTCTCAAGGAAGTTCAGGACGTTCTTGAGGCCGTCCACGGCATACTGGTACCCCTTGAAGTGGACGGTTTCACCGCCTGCAAGAGGCCACAGCATGTCGCTTGAGGTAAGGGTGTGGTTGATGGGCTCGGCCTTCTTGTTGGCGTCGTGAAGCATAAGGAGTACCTTATTATACATGAAGTCCATATTGAGGACTCCCGTAATGCAGGTTTCCTTGCCGCTCACAGGGTATTTCACCGCCGCAATCTTGGCCGCGCACGGCGTGATGTAGAACACGCCAATAGCGTCCCTTCTGGCGCCTTCTTCTTCCATTAGGCGCTTGATAATAACGCGTGAAGCAAGCTCCAGGGGGTTCCTGACATGGATTATGTTATCTACCAGGGACGGGAAACGTACCTGGATGAGGCGTGTAATTGAAGGGCAGTACGGAGATATGAAGGTCTTGATTTCCGGATGTGCCTCCATGTACTGGTTGTACAGTTTCACCACGGTCTCAACCTCGTGCTCCACCTCATAGATATGGGTGAAACCCATCTTCTTGAGGCAGGAGTAGATGGCCCTTGTTCGGTATTTGGTATCGAACTGGCCTATGAAGGCAGCGGGAACCAGGCAGACCCGGTACTTGTAGTCGTGGATGTGGGCGAAATCGTCCTGCTCTATGCCTATGGCCTTGTGCGGGCATATCTTTATGCATTCGCCGCAGTCCACGCACTTGTTGTCGCTTATTACGGCTTTCCCGTCGCGGATGCGTATGGCTGCGGTAGGGCATATGCGCATGCAGGTGGTGCAACCTTTGCACAGGTCGTCTTCCACCTTCAGGGAATGCCTGAAGTATATTTCTCCTTTGGCCATATGGGTCAGGTTAAATTCACCGTCATGGTTACAGTAGTCCCGACGCCTATCTTTGTGTCGATCTTAAGCTCGTCGGTGTTCTTCTTTATGTTGGGCAGGCCCATTCCGGCGCCGTAGCCCATCTCGCGGACCTGCGCCGATGCGGTGGACCAGCCCTCCTGCATGGCCAGCTCTATATTCGGGATACCGGGGCCCTCATCGGCCACCACCATCACAATCTTCTCTCCGTCGATATCCACGTCGATGGTTCCGCCATAGGCGTGCGCAACGGCGTTGATCTCGGCTTCGAAGAGCGCCACCACTGTCCGCTTTATGTTGGCAGGGTCCACGCCAAGCTGCTTGAGGGTACGCTTGACGCTGCTGGAGGCCTGGCCGGCATCGGTAAAGTTGCCGCGTTCTATCTTGAAGGTGTAATGCATAATGCCTAGTAGAGAGGTTTGATTCCTGCTCCGTAAAGGATGCCGCTAAGCTTGAAGATGCTGTACTTGGACTTGATGATGGTGATATCGTTGTCTATTGCCAACTCTATCATGTCTTCGTCAGGCTGCTTGTCGCGGCCCATAAGGATGACGCGGATGTCGGCCATCTCGCAGGTGCGCATGGTCTGGTTGTTACACAGGCCGGTAATGAGCACGGTCTGGTCCATGTTGAAGCGCAGGACGTCGCTCATGAGGTCCGATGCGAAAGCCTTCTCTACCTCATAAAACTCGTCGACGGGGGCTCCGACAAGCACCCCGTCGACAAGTTTTGCAATTTCACTGATCTTCATGTCAGTCCGCGTATTCGGCAAGAATTTCCTTGACGTGCTCCGGAACCAGGCGGCCGTAGGTCTTGCCGTTGATGGTCATGACCGGGGCAAGGCCGCATGCGCCAACGCAGCGGAGGACGTCCAGGGAGAACTTGCCGTCCTCTGTGACACCGCCTTCGGAGATCTTGAGCTCGCTCTTGAGAGCGTCCAGGATCTTCTCTGCACCCTTGACGTAGCAAGCGGTGCCAAGGCATACGGAGATGGCATATTTGCCCTTGGGCTTCATGGTGAAGAAGCTGTAGAAGGAAACAACGCCGTAAACGCGTCCCACAGGGATTCCAAGGCTGTCTGCAACTACCTGCTGGACCTCTTCCGGAAGATATCCGAAGTGTTCCTGGGTCTTGTGCAGGATGTTGATGAGTTCGCCCGGGTTGTTATCGAAGGAAGCGCAGATGTCCTTGATGGTACGGTAGCTGGCTTCATTAATTTTTATCTGGGGTCCACACATGGCTTAATTATTTTTCGATGTCAAACTTGATTTTCTTGTCGAAGTAGTGAGTGTGAAGCAGGTGATGGGACTTCTCACCGCAGGGCTGTCCAAGGAACTCCTTGTAGATTGCGATAATCTCCGGATTCTCGTGGGACTTGCGGATGGGCATGTTGCGGTCTGCTTCGTAAATGGCCTTGTGGCGGGCCTTCACTATGGAGGCGTCTCCATGGTGGTAAGGCTGGCCGGCGCCGTCGATACAGCCGCCGGGGCATGCCATGACCTCCACGAAGTGATACTTGCAGGTGCCTGCCTTTATCTGCTCCATGATGGTGCGCGCGTTCTTGAGGCCATATACTACGGCGACGTTCAGGTCTGCCACTCCGGGAACCGGAACCACGGCCTCGCGGATGCCTTCCAGGCCACGGACCTCTTCGAAGTCTATCCTGGGAAGCGTCTTGCCGGTGAGGACCTCAACTGCGGTACGCAGGGCAGCCTCCATGACACCGCCAGTTGCGCCGAAGATGACGGCTGCGCCTGTGGATGCGCCAAGAGGGGAATCGAACTCTGCCTCCGGGAGGTTGGCAAAGTCTATGTTGCAGATCTTGATGAGGCGTGCAAGCTCGCGGGTGGTGAGGGAGTAGTCTACATCGGGGGTGCCGTCCACCTTGAATTCTTCACGCTCGGTCTCGTACTTCTTGGCAACGCAAGGCATTACGGACACGCATACCAGCTTGTCGCGGGTGACGCCTATCTTGTCTGCGAAGTATGTCTTTGCCGCTGCGCCGAACATCTGCTGGGGGGACTTTGCGGTTGACGGGTACTCGCGGAGCTCGGGATAGAACTTCTCGTAGAAATTCACCCAGGCGGGGCAGCAGGAGGTCATGACGGGAATCTTGACGTTCTTGTCCCCGGAGAGGAATGCCTTGAGACGGCCGATGACCTCCGTGCCTTCCTCCATGATGGTGAGGTCCGCGGACCAGTCCGTGTCGAACACATAGTCAAAGCCGATGGCCTTGAGGGCGGCTGCAATCTTGCCGGTGACGATGCTGCCGGCGGGCAGGCCGAATTCCTCGCCAAGGGCTACGCGCACTGCGGGAGCAACCTGGACGCAGGTCTTGACATCGGGATTTGCAATGTCGCGGAGCACCTTTGCGGTGTTGTCCACCTCCGACAGGGCGCCGGTGGGGCAGACGGCGACGCACTGGCCGCAGAATACGCAGTTGGTGTTCACCAGGGGCTCGTTAAACGCGGTGTTGACCACTGCGGGGAAGCCTCTGTCCACTGCGCCGATTGCGCCTACGCTCTGGTACTCGTGGCACACGCTTTCGCAGCGGCGGCACATGATGCACTTGTTGGAGTCGCGTACGATAGAGGGTGAGAGCTCTATGGGGTACTGGGACTGCTGGCCCTTGAAGGGGATTTCGCGGATTCCCATATCCGCTGCCAGGGACTGGAGCTCGCACTTGCCGCTCTTGGGGCACTGGAGGCAGTCGTTGGGGTGGTCGGAGAGCATGAGCTCAAGGACGGTCCTGCGGGCGTTGAGGGCGCGGAAAGAGTTGGTCTTTACAACCATGTCCGGCATGCACTCGGTGATGCAGGCGGGGGCAAGATTCCTGCGGCCTACAACCTCTACCACGCAGATGCGGCATCCGCCGGGGCGGTTCTCGAGGGCAAGGCCGTCAAGCTCGAAATGACAGAGGGTAGGAATCTTGATACCCATCTGTTCGGCAGCTTTAAGAATGGTAGTACCCCTGGGCACTTCCACTTCTCTGTTGTCTATAGTCAATTTGATAGTATCCATATTCTGTTCCTCCGTTATTTAAGACTGATGGCACCGAATTTACACTTCTCGATACAGGTGCCGCACTTGATACAGTCAAGCTGGTTGATGACGTGCGGGTTCTTGACGGTGCCGCTGATGGCGCTCACAGGGCAGGCCCTGGCGCAGGCGGTACAGCCTTTACACTTGTCAGGATCTATCACATACTTCTTGAGGGCCTTGCACTGGCCGGCGCGGCACTTCTTGTCCACGACGTGCTCCACGTACTCGTCCCAGAAGTTGTTGATGGTGGAGAGAACAGGGTTGGGGGACGTCTGGCCAAGGCCGCAGAGTGCGGTGTCCTTGATTACCTGGGAGAGGTTCTTGAGCTGCTCAAGGTCTTCCATGGTACCCTTGCCGTCCGTAATCTTGGTGAGGATTTCCAGGAGGCGCCTGTTGCCCACGCGGCAGGGTGTGCACTTGCCGCAGGACTCGTCTACGGTGAAGCCCAGGTAGAACTTGGCGATGGCCACCATGCAGTCGTCCTCGTCCATGACGATCATACCGCCGGAGCCCATCATTGAGCCTGCTGCTACAAGGCTGTCGTAGTCGATAGGAGTATCCAGGTGCTTTTCAGTGAGGCAGCCGCCGGAAGGACCGCCGGTCTGGACGGCCTTGAACTTCTTGCCTCCCTTGATACCGCCGCCGATCTCGTAGATGATCTCACGCAGGGTGATACCCATAGGAACCTCGATGAGGCCCACGTTGTTGATCTTGCCGGCCAGGGCGAACACCTTGGTGCCCTTGGACTTTTCAGTGCCGATGCTGGAGAACCATGCCGCGCCCTTGTTGATGATGACGGGGATGTTGGCGTAGGTCTCCACGTTGTTCACGTTGGTGGGCTTTCCAAGGTAACCGGACTGAGCGGGGAACGGGGGTTTGAAGGTGGGTTCGCCGCGTTTTCCTTCCATGGAGTGGATGAGGGCGGTTTCCTCACCGCAGACGAATGCGCCTGCACCGTAGCGGAGCTCTATCTCGAAGTTGAAGCCGGTTCCAAGGATGTCCTTGCCAAGGAGGCCGTATTCCTCTGCCTGGGCTATTGCAACCTGCAGGCGGTGGATTGCCAGAGGGTACTCTGCACGGATGTAGATGAGACCCTTCGATGCGCCGATGCAGTAGCCGCAGATGGCCATTGCTTCAAGGATTGAATGAGGGTCGCCTTCCAGGAGGGAACGGTCCATGAATGCACCGGGGTCTCCTTCGTCGGCGTTGCAGACTACGTATTTCTGCTCGCCTGGACGGCTCTTTGCTGCAATTTCCCACTTGAGGCCGGTGGGGAAGCCTGCGCCGCCGCGTCCGCGGAGGCCGGACTTCTTGATTTCCTCGATCACCTGGACCGGGGTCATTTCAGTGAGGCACTTGCCAAGGGCGGCATAGCCGTCGCGGGCAATGGATTCCTCAATGTTTTCAGGATCGATGAAACCGCAGTTGCGGAGGGCGATCCTGAGCTGCTTCTTGTAGAACTCCATGTGCTTGGAGTCCGTGACGCTCTTGTTGGTATCCGGGGCAACATAGAGGAGGCGCTGTACTTTGCGGCCCTTTATGATGTGCTCCTCGATGATTTCCTTTGCGTCTGAGGGCTTTACCCTTGTGTAGAAAGTGTTGTCAGGTATGATTTTCACGATGGGACCCCTTTCGCAGAAACCGAAGCAGCCGGTGACGACTACCTTTGCGAAATCGGTGAGATCGTGGGCCACGAGCTCTTTGTTGAGTTCAGCAATGATCTCATGGCTTGCGGATGCGGAGCAACCTGTTCCACCGCATACCAGAATATGCATTTGTACTGCCATAATCGCTCAATAGGGTGGTTAAGGTTTTAGATTGATCTGTAATTTGCGGGCAGGATGCCTTCGATAAGCTCACCTTGCATGATGTACTTTTCGATGATTTCCTGTGCGCGCGGAATCTTGACGTCTCCGAACACGACGGGATCCTTACCGGGAATGGTTACCTCCACGGTGGGCTCGGCATAGCTGTAACCCATGTCACCAACCTGCATCACCAGGGCCTTGATCTGACGTTTGTCAAGCTCAGTGATGAGATAGCTCATGGTTTCCTTTGCACCCGAGGCGATACCGCTGGTGGCCATTCCGACCTTGATTTGAATGATAGCTTCGTCGGAGTTGCTGTTTTCACGCAGCGACATCCTGGACTGCATACCTTCTTTCATCTTGCGGAGATCCGCGAGATTTCTGATTTTGTCCATAGGTTTCCTCCTAAGATTTGAAAATTAGTGTTATAGATATTGTTGCGTTATTTTCGGTCCACTAATATAGGAAAATGTTTTCGAAATATTACCAATTCTGCCAAAAAACGGACAAATTTTGTAACTTTGAGCCGCTTTTCAATCAAGTTTATCATGGGAAAGAGGATAGTCACTTTCGGAGAGATAATGCTCCGCTACTCCAAAGAGGGCGCAAGGCGCCTTGGGCAGGGCAATGTATGGGAAGGCCAGTTTGGCGGAAGCGAGGCCAACGTAGCCGTCTCCCTTGCCCTTCTGGGCAATAACGTAGAGTACGTGACCCGCCTCCCGGACAACGACCTCACGGCCGCCTGCAAGCACACCCTCCGTTACCGCGGTGTGGACGTGAACCACATCGTCCTTGGCGGTCAGCGCATCGGCACCTATTACTATGAGCCGGCAAAGGACCTCCGCCGCTCCAAGGTCATCTACGACAGGGCCGGATCGTCCTTCTACTCCTCCGCCCCGGGCATGTATCCCTGGAAAGACATTTTCTCCAAGGCCGATATCTTCCACTGCTCCGGCATCACCTGCGCGGTATCCCAAAGCGCCACGGACGCTACCTTCGAGGCCGTTGAAACCGCCAAGGCCGCCGGTCTCCGCATCACCTGCGACATCAACTTCCGCAAGAACCTCTGGAAGTACGATGGCGCCGATGCCCACACCACCCTGAACCGCCTCATGCAGTACAGCGACTTCATCTTCGGTGACCAGGACGAATGGGAAATAGCCATGGCCGTCCCCCAAGTCCCCATGGGCCACATGCAGGCCGATACGGATCTGGACATGGACGCTTACGGGAAGTACTTCGCGGAGATGCACCGCCAGTTCCCGCATTGCGGTGAAATGATGCTTGGCCTCCGCAACCAGATGACCTCGTCCCACCACACCCTCACGGCCCTTCTGTGGTACCACGGCACCATCTACCGCACCCGCATCTGGGACATCCAGAACATAGTAGACCCCGTAGGCGTAGGTGACGCCTTCGTTGCCGCATACATCCACGCCGCGGAAAAATGGCCCGGAGACCCCCAGAAGGGCCTGGACTTCGCCACCGCCGCCGCCATGCTCAAAAACTCCGTCGAAGGCGACTTCAACCTGGTCACGGAGGAGGAGATTCTGGAGGTCCTGTAGGATTCCGTCATCCCCGGGCTCCCTTTTGCGTCATTCTCGGGCTCCCTTTTGCGTCATTCTCGGGCTCCCTTTTGCGTCATTCTCGGGCTTGTCCCGGGAATCCCTGCCTCCATCCACCGAAATGGCGTTTTTGGTGGACAAACCCTCTTTTTTCCCACTTTGTCCACGGAAACCCCGTGTTTTGGTGGATAAGTTGCCCCTTTTGCAAAAAAACACTATCTTTGCAGTCCCATCGCCTTGGTGGTGGAATGGTAGACACGAGGGACTTAGACACAATTGAGTGCACTCTCTGAAAAGAGAGATGTAGAATGCCGTAAATTCAAGGAAACCTTAACAGGCAGCGCTGAAGGCAATCTTGAGCCAAGCCTTCGGAAGAAGGAAGGTGCAGAGACTAGACACGGCACACCTAAGGAGCTAGGCTCTATGGTGAAGGAATAGTCCGGACCACAAACAGCAATGGTGGCGAAAGCCATAGTGGTAAGAAAATCCCTTGGCCCGAAAAGGCCGTGCGGGTTCGATTCCCGCCCGAGGCACGAAAAAAGACAGCCGAAAGCTGTCTTTTTTCAGGCGGGGTGGACATTTCGTAGGATGAAATCCGTGCAATAGGTTGAAATACATATCTTTGTAAAGATTATCATTGATATGCTAAAAAAAATGCTTTTTTTGCGGCTCTCCGAATGTGGTCCACAATGGCCTGAGAGGCCACAAACATTTGTATAAATGCAAGGACTGCGGAAGGCAGTTTGTGGGTGGTCAACGCCGCGATAAATCCCAGGTCATAAACGACTATGTAGAGGGTAAGCAGACACTTAGTCAGCTTGCCCTCAAGTATGGCGTAAATGAGAAGACGATACGTCGCGACTTGGAGAGTATGCGATATGTCCAGAAGATCTCAAAGTACAAGCAAGTCACTATCCAGATGGATACGACATATTGGGGACGTCGGTTTGGCTTAATGGTCATCTTTGATGCAATCCGAAAGCGGGTACTATGGCGCAAATACGTCACGAACGAGACTATTGGCGGCTATATGGAAGGTGTAGAGTGGCTTGAGAAACAGGGCTTCAAGATATATGGCGTTGTAATAGATGGATTGACCGGCCTGGCTAAAGCGCTGTATCGATATCCGGTTCAAATGTGTCAGTTCCATCAAATACTAATAGTTCGTCGCTATATTACGCAGGACCCTGATATAGAGGCGTCTAGAGCGCTCCTGGATCTCGTCAATAATATCACCAGGATGGACAAGGAGAGTTTTATTGGAGCCCTAGATGAATGGTATGATAAGTATAAAGACGTCTTGAACGAACGTGTTCAGGACAATCGAATCAAAAGAAAAACGCCGCCATATATGCGTCCCAGACTTCGGAGTGCTTACTTCAGTGTCAGGCGTAATATGTACTTCCTTTGGACGTTCTACGACAAGCCGGAAATCGGCCTGCCAAATACAAATAATGCGCTGGAGGGCTTGTTCTCAGACCTCAAAACAAAGGTCAGGGTTCACAGTGGAATCAGTAAGGAACATCGCAAGAAGTTGCTTGACGAATACATCAAACGTTACTTCTGAAAAAAGGCACCGCCGCCGGAATAAAGCATCTCCGGCGGCTACAGTCCGGGAGCTGCGGGGGGCTCCGGGAAAGGGCCCTCCTCGCACCCGGCTGTTGCCCGTTCTATCCTACTTTTTGTCCACCCAGCAAAAATGACGGTCAAATCATCCTACTTTTTGTCCAGGTGACCTAATTGCTTGATATTTTGAAAGATGTTGTCAAGCACTTGGTTGTATGACGTGGTTCGATAATTTGTTCCGTCAAATTCTATTTTTTCCGGGAAAATCGAACCAA
>CAMJJZ010000032.1 GCA_946406275.1 uncultured Bacteroidales bacterium
GGGACATCAGCCGCACTTTGCCAGTTTGCTTGTTAGCTTGAGTGCAAGTTTTTATTATATTTGCAGTTATGAGAGTGAAACTTACGGTCCTTGCGTGCTTGCTTGCCCTGGTGTATTCCTGCACCGGGGAGGACGTGCCTGAGGAAACATACGGGACTTCCCTCACGGACTTCAGGGTGCTTGTGGATGGTAAAGAATACCAGCCTATAGACACTACGGGCAGTCAGATTACGGTTTTTGTGCCGGGCGGAACAGATGTGAGACACATCACGGCCATGTTCCAGGACGATGCTTTCTCCGTCACGGTTAAAGGCACCAAGCAAGTAAGCGGAGAGACCGTGAACGATTTCACTGATTACAAAAAGGGCGTCGTCTACCGCCTCGAGTCCGGTGACGGCAAATCAAAGAACTATACAGTAAGGGTCCTTGCAACCAAGCTGCCGGTAGTGTCTGTTGTCACATCCACGCCCGGTACCATCAAGGACAAGGTGAATTGGCGGGACGCCACAATCAGGATAGGCAATACGGACGGCACCTTCACTGAACTGGGAAAGACCGGTATCCGCGGCAGGGGCAACTGGACCTGGGACAAATACCCCAAAAAGCCCTATGCTCTCAAGCTGGACAGCAAAAAGGCCGTTTTGGGAATGCCGGCCCACAAGCGCTGGGTGCTTCTGGCGCTGTACCGCGGATTCATAGGCAATGCCCTCATGTTCGAGGCCACGCGTCGCGCCCCGGCCCTTGACTGGGCCCCCAGGGGCTGCTTCGTGGAACTGGTCCTAAACGGCAAGTTCATGGGGATGTACTACCTCTGCGAGCATATCAAAATAGATAAGAACAGGGTGAATATCTCCAAGCTTGAAACCACGGACGTCAACTATCCTGAGGTGTCCGGCGGTTACCTTCTGGAGTACGACGAGCTCTATGACGAGGACTACAAGTTCATGTCTTCCGGATTCAACCTACCGGTACAGCTCAAATCTCCTGACGATGACGTCCCGGACCAGCAATTCGGCTACATCCGTGACTTCATAAACGACATGGAAGCGGAGATCCTCAAGATTGGCTCCGGGGAGGAAAGCCATTACCGGGACTATATGGACATCGACACCTTCGCTGAGTACTGGATGGTCCTGGAGACAGTTGGCAACTATGAGGCCTACAAGCCCCGGAGCGTTAAGATGTACAAGGGCCGTGACGGAGTTGACAGCCCGGCAGGTACTGTGAGCAAACTCAAGGCCGGTCCGCTGTGGGACCAGGAGCTGTTCCAGGTGGAGAAGAGGTTCAATTCCAAGGACATGTACTACTACAAGTACTTGTTCAAGGATCCCGTCTTTGTGGAGACCGTCAAGTCAAGATGGCCCGCATACAGGGACAACATCCTTGGGAACGATACCTACAATAGCTTTGTAAATTACCTGAACGATATGGTAACCCTCATCCGTGAGAGCGCCAACCGGGACACCAATCTCTGGAGCAATGAATACTTCACCCTCAGCGGCGAAGTGTCCCCCGTAAAGAGCAAGTTCGTTTCCAAGATTAACTGGATGGACAGCCAGATTTCAGGGATGTGATATCCGGCAGTATTGTTTTTTATCAGCGAAATTACTATTTTTGCTTATTGAAGCAATTACAGTTATGAGAATACCTGAATCAGAACTTATCATCAACTCTGACGGCTCCGTTTTCCACATTCATCTCAAGCCGGAAGAACTTGCAGACAACGTGATCATGGTGGGAGACCCCTCCCGCGTGGACATGATCGGCGAATACCTTACGGACATTGAGTTCCGCCACGAATCCCGTGAATTCGTGTCCATCACCGGCAAGCGCAACGGAAAGCGCATCACAGCCCTTTCCCACGGCATCGGCCCGGACAATATCGATATTGTTATGACGGAACTGGACGCCCTTGCAAACGTGGATTTCAAGACCCGCGAGGTAAAGCCCGTGCACAAGGCCCTGAACATCCTCCGCATTGGCACCTCCGGCGCCCTGCATGCAGATATTCCCCTGGGAAGCTACGTCCTTGCACACATCAGCGTGGGCTTCGACGGCGTCATGAACTGGTATGGCAACCGTGAAAAGGTCACCATCCCGGAGGTGGAAAGCGCCTTCAAGAAGCACATGGGCTGGCTTGACGTTCTGCCTTCACCTTACTTTGTAAAGGCTTCACCCAAGATCATCAACCTCATGAAGGACGTAACCGTAAAGGGTGTCACCATCTCCGCAAACGGTTTCTATGGCCCTCAGGGCCGCGTGGTACGCGTGCCGCTGGCAATGCCCAACATGCTTCAGGACATTGAGAGCTTCCGCTTCTCCACCGGCGGTGAAGATTATCGCATCACCAACTTCGAGATGGAGAGTTCTCCTCTTGCCGGCCTTGCCGCACACCTTGGCCACAACGCCTCCACGGTATGCTGCATCATTGCAAACCGCTACCTCAAGAGCTCCAACCCGGACTACAAACCCGCCATCCGCAAGCTTGTGGAACTTGCAGTAGACAGAATGTCAACACTTTAAGCAAAAGTGAATAAAGGTATATTATTGCGTAACGTGCTCCTGCTAGCGGCCGTTACGCTTTTTTCTTGCAGCAGGGAGCCGGAGTACGACGCCTGGGCTGCCGGGGAATCGGCACAGATTCCCGTACTGGAAAAAGCCGGGAAAAAAGAATTCGTGAAGGCGGAGCCTATAGTGCGCGGAAGTCTACTCAGGGTCTCCACCGGCAAATCTGAGACTGTAGACGGCATAAAGTATCTCTTCGCATCCTGCGGAGACAGGAAAATCCTGGTCCCGGAAGCCTCCATGGCCTCCAGCCTTGAGGAAACCGTCCGCGAGAAGGAACTCTGGGTCCAGACCGGGGCCTCTCTCATTGACGATACCTTATCGTCCCACATTGGCGCCTTTGCCCGCAAGGGGAACCGCTTGGAGGTGCTGGGGCACGACCGCCTGCTCCCAGACGGCCGCGTACACCGCTACAACGTGCGCATGGGCAAGGCGGAAGGCTGGATCTTCGGCAAGTACGCCGTCCTCACGGAAGAGGAGGCCAAGGAACGTTTCTCCCAGTTTGACGAGGCCCACGCCGCCGTGCGCAATTCCTTCAAGGGCGGAGAGGCATCCGGCTGCGAATTCCGCCCCTATGAGAAGCCCGTCTTCAAGGACAGGCCCATGCCGGACCCGGTGAACGCCTTCTACCTCACCATCTCCCCGGTGGGCCTCCGCCGCATAGACGACTACATAGCCCTGGCGGACAGCACCCGCATAAACGCTTTCGTAATAGATATAAAGGACGATCAGTGCCCCGGCTACAAGGCCGAGGCCATGGAGAAGCACTCCCCCACCAACTTCAAGCACGCCGGCTCCACCAAGGAGGCCCTGTACAAGGAAGTTGTGGAAAAGCTCCACGCCAGGGGCTACTACGTCATTGGCCGAATCACCTGCTTCAAGGACGGCTACTACGCCCAGGACCATACCTCATCGGCAATAAGCATGAAGGCCGATGGAAAGCCTTTCCTCCACAACGACACCTACTGGCCCAGCGCCTACGCCCGCGACGTTTGGCAGTTCAACGTGGAGCTGGCCAAGGAATCGGTCCGGAAATTCGGGCTGGACGAGATCAACTTCGACTACGTCCGCTTCCCGGACAAGCTCATAAGCCTGGACGATGACATAGACTACCACAACCGCTACGGCGAATCCAAGGTCCAGGCCATCCAGAACTTCGTCCGCTACGCCTGCGACGAGCTCCACGAGCTTGGCGTTTACGTGTCCGTGGACGTCTTCGGGGAATCCGCCAATCCCGGCTACACCACCGCCTACGGCCAGTACTGGCCGGCCATCTCCACCATTGCCGACGCCATCTGCGCCATGCCCTACCCGGACCATTTCGCAGACCATTACTACGGCATTTCCAAGCCATGGAACCACCCGTACGAGATCCTTAAGGCCTGGGGAAAACGCGTCCAGGGCCGCCAGGAGGTCACGGCCACCCCCGCCAAGGTCCGCACCTGGATCCAGGCCTACCACGTGATGCGCTGGGTAGACCCCAACGGCCTTGACAACACCCCCAACTTCATAGAGCGCCAGATACGCGGCCTCTACGACGCCGGCCTCACGGGCGGTTACAACACCTGGCTGGCCTCCGGCAACATTGCCGTATACCGCTCCCAGAAGGAAGCCTACGCGCTGGATTACCCGTCGCTCCCGCCCATAGACAGCCTGAACACTTTCATCACAAAATAAAAAAAAGCCCCGGTCTTCAACGAACCGGGGCTGATTTTTAAGAGTCAGATTCTATCTGTAAACGTTGTACTGGCTGTACAGGGAACCGTACATCTGTCCAAGGACTTCCAGGAAAGGCTGGCCGTCGAAGACGGTGGTGCGGTATACTGTGTTGTCCACCAGGTAGTACTCGATACCGTTCATGACGATGATCTCGTAGTCGTCAGGCAGGGAGGTCACAAGGGCGCCTGCAGGAGGGACGATGGTGGAGTATGCACCGGAGGCGCTCACAGTGTAGAAGACGCCGTCCTGGTAGAAGTAGTCAGACCCTGCGTATGCGTAGCTCTGTACGAGGCCAAGCTTGTTGGCGAGTTCGTAGGAGGTAAGTGCACGGGTGCTGTTAAGAGCGTAGTTTGCGTAGCGTGCGGCCTCACGGGCGTTGTGCTGTGCGATGATCAGGTTCTGGCGTGCAATTGCATTGTAGTAGTCGAACACTGCGTTGTAGGTGCGGTAGGTGTCGCAGTAGTATGCGAACCTCACTGCCCTGAACAGAGCCCTGTCAATTGCAACCTCCAGAGGAGTGCCGAAAGGAGGACGGCAGATTACGTAAGCGCTTCCGAAAGGACGGTAGTAAACGCCGTTGTATACGTAATAGTCGATGCCCCAATGGCTGATGTGACGCCAGCTGGGAGGTATGCTGTGGATCCTGTAGCCATAGTAGTGAGGATGATCTCCCCAGAAGTAGCCGGGACGGTCCCAAGGCATAGGATCGCGATGACGGGGTGCTACCCTGTACATGTCGTGGCGGTCGTCTACGCGGTAGTCGTTAGTGTAACGATAGTTGTAGCCGTCATCACGATAGGCGTCTCCCTTGGGCTGAGCATCGCTTGCAGCGGTGCTGGCGGTGGTGAGGCCGGCCCTGGTTACGTTGGAAGAACGTACCGCAGAGGAGCTCTGGGAAGAGGAAGAGCTGCTTCTTACAGCGCTTCCGCTGCTGGAGCTGCTGGAGCGGGTTGCGGAACCGGAAGAACTGCTGCTGGAACGCACTGCGCTGGAGGAGCTGGAGCTTCTGGTGCTGCTGCTACTGCTGGAGCTGCTGGAGCGAACTGCACTGCCGCTGTTGGAAGAGCTGCTGGAAGAACGGGTTGCGCTGCTGGAGCTGCTGGAGCGAGTTGCGGAACCGGAAGTGCTGCTGCTGGAACGGGTGGCACTGGAAGTGCTGGTTCCGGAGCTCTTGCGGGTGTCCTGAGTTGAGGTTGAGCTGCTCCTGGAGGGGCTGCTGCTGGTAGAGCTGCTGCGGCTGGAGCTTACCGAACTGGAGGAACGGGTTGCGCTGCCGGAGCTGCTGCTGGAAGAACGGGTAGAGCTTGAGCTGCTGCTACTAGATGAACGGGTAGAGCTCTGTGAAGAGCTGCTTGAGCGGGTTGCGGAGCCGCTGCTGGTTCTGGTCTGTGCGGCCATATGGGGAGCCGTGAGCAAGGCCATTGCCATTAAGAATGAAGCGGCGTAAGTCATTAACTTTCTCATAGCATCCAAATTTTAAGTGTTACTGATATAAATAATATTTTTGTGAAACCGTCTTGAAGCTTTCTGCATCCTTGTTCCAATATTCAACGATATCTTCCACTTTGAGACGCTTTCCGAAAGCTATTCTTACATAATCCGTACCACAGACTATGTCCAGCATCCTGGTTTTCTTCATCGGATAAGGGTTATGATCCGGATAAAGCTCGTGAACTGCCTGAAGGACATAGAATTGCGTGAGCGTGATGGTCGCACGCGCGTAGTCTGTAAAAAAGAACTCCACGCCGTGTACCAGCTGGCCGGCAAGGCTGCCGGAGAGGGGTTTATAGTGTATTGTGCGGAACGCAGTTCCGGGAATGTTATAGCTGTCAAGCTTTGCCTTGAGGGCATCGGCATCTATCCAGGTAGCTGCAAAAGTCTGGAACGGGATGGTGTAACCTACACCTATGTTCAGGTGACCGAACTCCCCTCCTATGCCGCAGGCGGGATAGCATATTGCGGAGTGGATGGACGGGATGTTGGGCGAAGGAAGCACCCAAGGGAGGCCCGTTTCCTCATACAGCATATCCCTGTGCCAGCCGCGCATGGGGACTACGTTGAGCTTGCATTTGAGATGCGCTTCCTTGCCGGTCTGGCCGCAGTTGAGGCCTTCCTCGTTGATGAGGCCGGCAAGCTCGCCAACGGTGAGGCCGTAGACGAAGGGGATGGTGAACTCGCTCACAAAGGAGTGGAATTCAGGTTCAACAAGGGGGCCTTCCACCTTGAGGCCGCCAAGCGGGTTGGGGCGGTCAAGGACCAGCACTTCTATGCCGGCCTTGGCGCAGGCGCGCATCACAAGACCAAGCGTGGAAATGAATGTGTAGCAGCGGGTTCCAACGTCCTGGATGTCATATACCATGACGTCTATGCCCTTTAGCATCTCCTGCGTGGGCTCACGGGTGGCGCCGTACAGGGAATACACTGGGAGGCCGGTTGCAGGGTCCGTGCCGCCTTCTACCTTGTCCCCGGCGTAAGCGTCTCCACGCACGCCGTGCTCAGGGCCGAAGAGGGCCACCAGGTTCACCTGAGGGGCCTTGTACAGGATGTCTATGGTGGAACGGAGGTTCCTGTCCACGCCGCTGGGGTTGGTTACAAGGCCAACCCTCTTGCCCACAAGTTCCTCGAAGCCGTAGCTCTCGAGGACTTCGATGCCGGTCATGACGGGTTCGCGGACGGGCTTGGCGGGTTTGGCTGCGGACTGGGCGTTTGCGCAGGCCGCAACGGCAAGCGATGCCAATATGATGATCAGTCGTTTCATACCAGTGCGAATATTCTTTGCAGGCTCTCCGGCTCTCCGGAGAAGTAAAGGTCTACGGAAAACGGGCCCACACCGGTCTCTATGCCTCTTTCTTCCAGCACGCGGAGCGTCTGGCGGGCAACGGCGGGGGCGGGGTCTATGACTTGCACGCCGGGGCCGGCTATGCGCTCGATGACGGGACGGAGGAAGGGATAGTGGGTGCATCCAAGGACTATTATATCGGCCCCTTCCCTGAGCAGGGGCTTGAGGGATTTGCGAACTACGGATTCCGCCTCAGGGCCGTCCAGGATGCCGTTTTCCACCAGCTCCACGAAGCCTTTGCCTACGTGCTCAACTATCCGGACATCGTCCTCATAGAGGCCGCGGGTGGTGAGGTACTTGGAGCCTTTGAGGGTGCCGGCGGTGGCAAGGACGCCTATGACGCCGGTCTTGGTGCCCAGGGCTGCAGGCTTTACGGCCGGTTCCATGCCTATGAACGGGGTATCCGGGTACTCTGCCCGAAGGGTGGAGATGGCGGCCGCGGTGGCGGTGTTGCAGGCGACCACGATTATATCGGCCCCCATTCCAAGAAGGATGTCCGTGATGGCGCGGGCGCGGTCCTGGATATACTCCGCGGTCTTTTCACCGTATGGGCAGTGAGCGTTGTCACTGAAATAGACGTAGCGCTCCTGGGGAAGCAGTTTCACCAGTTCCCTGTATACGGAGAGGCCTCCGCTGCCGGAATCGAATATGCCTATGGTTGCCATTATGCCGTTTCTCCCCAGGTTTCGTCTACTGCTCCGCGGATGTCGCGGGCATCGGTTTCCAATATTCCGCGGTACGGCCGGCCGGGCTCCGCGGCGCTTACGTCATAGTCCGGATGGGCATCGGCATGGAGGTGTATTTCCTCCGGAGGGGCCATGTCCAACCAGGTCACCAGCGAGGGCGTGCCGGAGATATTCCTGTCCTCATGGGAAGGAGGCGTCTGTACCTTTTTCATGGCCTGGACGGTCTCCGTGCGTATTTTTACAGCGTTTTCCTTCAGAGGACCGTCACCGCCGGCGCTGAGTACTCCCACTATATAATCTTCCAGGCCGATGATATTCACTGCCTGCACTTTGCCGCCGCATACCACAAAGCGGAGGGCGCCTGCGTAGCGGAGTTCATCGGCACCATATATAATGAAGGAAGGCTCTGCGAAGAGGGTGGAGATGGTGGGAGCTTCGAAGAGGAGGCAGTCGTAGAGGACGCCGTTGTAGTCGATTTTACCCTCACGGTACGATACTTTCTGGGGGCCGGCGCCGTCCGAGATTATCTCGAAGGTGATTTCCTTGCCGGAAGCAATGCCCACCTCTATCTTTGGCTGGGTACGGACCAGGCGCCAGAGGAGGCGCTTTTCATCGGACTCGGAAAGTGTCACTTCCTGGAAGATTTCTCCAAGGACCTTGGCGTCAAGGCGGTCGAAGTCTTCTTCACGCGGAACTACTACAAACCCGGCCATGTCCGCTGCGCCGGGGCTGATGGCGAAGCTGCCGTCCTGGAAGTGATGGGAACGGGAGGCGCCCCTCAGCGTGACAAATGCCCTGTACTCCCCTTCCGAGCACCATGCGAAGGCGTTGAAACGGGGTTCCGTCTCTTCTGCGAAGAGGTTCATGCAGTCCAGGAGGCGGTAGAACATCTTGGCCATTGACTTGGAAGTCTGGGCGCGTAGCATGAATATGCCGCGGCCGAACTTCATGTAATGGTAGAGCTCCGCGTCTCGGACGCTGTCCAGGAATTCCACTTCCTGGGCGGCTTTGGGATCTCTCAGGATGCGCTCCGCTGCCCTTTCCAGGGGCATGTAGCCCTTGGGGCATGCCTGGAAATGGGCATGGCCGGGAACCGACGTGCCGCTGTTGGGGCTGTTGTAGAACACTATGTAGTTCTCCAGAGCCTTGGCAAGGTCCAGCATGTCCGGAAAACGATGCCATATGGTCTGGGGAGTGTGGATGTCTCTTGTGATTACCAGATGGTTCGGGAAAATTGGCGCGCGGTTCACAAGTATGTTGTACTTGCGGCCTTTGCGACCCTCGAAGGGCAGCGTGTGCTGCTTTTTCATGTAGTTTTCCTCACACAGCGGGCAGCCGTGGTCGAAGATTGGAAGGCGGCCGGGATTGGACTGAAGCGTGACCAGAAGGCCCCCCAGGGGCAGCTGGCGCGTACGGGCCGTCTTGAGCGCCCTGTACTTTGCGGCCACCTCCGGCCACACCGACAGCTGGTCATGCACAAATTTGTCTATATCCGTCGCCATATTAGTTACAAATATAACAAATTTTGACGATTTTTCCGCCCCATCCCTGAAAATGCCCCTTTTTGCGGACGACGGCATGTCTTTGCCCTTTCCGTCCCTAAAAAAGGCCGTTTTTGCGGACGGCATGCTATTCCAGGCCACGTTTTAGCGTGTTTTTGTGGCCTCATGTGACGCCCATGTCATGCAGGTCCACGATCTGCCGCCCAAACGTGGAGCGAAATGTCACAAAAGAAAACGGGTATAATTGACAAAAATGGTTGGTGATCGTGACATTTGTGGTTGGTGACGGCTGCAGTGAGGAGGGCCATCACCGAGCCCACCGCAGCGGCGAGCCGTAGCCGCCGATCCGAGTAATGCGAGGTGGCGTCACTTTACCGCCTCGACAAAAAAAAGCCATTCTAAGACGTTCCGTGTGTCAAGGCGGCATCAATTAATGGAAAAATGGGAGATTTCATTGCCACCTCGACACAAAATCGGCCTTCTGCGCATTCTGAATGTCGAGGCGGTATTATTAGGGCACCTGAGACGCCTCCTATATCAGAAAGCGGACAAACTGATTTTTCAACCAATTTGTCCGCTTTGGCTCCCCAAGCAAGGAAATGTTGAACATTTGGTGGGACTTCCGTAAAGTGGCGGAATTCATTGACATTAACCGAGGTTGGCTGCTGCCTTTATTGGATACCGTATCCTCCAAGAATGAATGATTTGTTGAGTTTTGGTCTACTTCGATAGGCCTCACTTTTTTGAGGGAGTTAAGTGGTGTGTCAAAACCTCAACCGTATCACTTTAACACATAAAAAAAGGTGATACACCGTAGTTTGATGTATCACCTTAAGAGTTTATATTAAAGCCACCCTCCAATCAATGTCATCTCATCAGTTATAGTTATGGTATTCATTTGAAGACGAATGGAGGTTCCGTCTTCCAGAGTGAATGATATTGAAATTGGACAGGGATAAACATTGCCTTCTTGGAACATATCATTCGAAGTGTCATTGGTTATCGCTCCACTGATATGTACTCTCGTATTCTGCTGAAAGTGGACATGTACTGTTGCATACCCGCCGTATTCGTAGAATTTGGTGAAGAATCTGATTTTGGAATCGAAGGAACTGCGAAAAGTCAATCGATTGTTTTTAAGCGTATAACGGTCTTTTGGTACGAGAATGTTGATACAATCTCTTTCTTCTCCAATAACCTTTGGCCCGCTAAAACAAGCGATAGAAATATTCCCTTCAAGGTCCTTAATCATATATCCCTTATCTTCAAATTCCACACGCGTATTCTCATGGAGAAAGTAAGAACCCTCCGTTTCATTCAAAGGGGCTTTTGTGCACGAGGCCAATGAACAAACAATAAGGATTATTGCAACTCTTGCAACGATAAAGGTAAGTCTATTCATATTATAACTATTCTTTTCTATATACTAAACCCAAAGGGATTGATTTCTTGCATAATTATTTAATCTTTTTTGGGGAAGTAACAAGTGTTCCTCGCCTAATCACGCACTTATCATTCCGATAGGGCTTGTCCTCGGAAATATTGAGGTTCTTTAGATAGGTATATGAGACCCCGATGGCATCCCTGTCCCAATGGTCGGTTAGGGCTTTGAGATTGCCATAGTAGTAGTGCTTACCCTCATTCTCAAGGTGGATGATATTGAACCTCTCTCCAAAAACGAGTTCCTGTTTACATACGGCTTAAAATCAAGCAGTTACGAGGAAAAAGAAATTGGACAAACCCTCAATTTCGAAGATTTGTCCAATTTGGCTCCCCAGCTAGGACTTGAACCTAGGACCCCCTGATTAACAGTCAGGTGCTCTAACCAACTGAGCTACTGAGGAATATGTACTGCTCTGAAAGCAGCCCCGTTTTTCATTGGGATTGCAAAGGTACAACCTTTTTTTGAATCTCCAAACTTTTTCAAAGAATTTTTCATTATATTTGCATAACTGTACCAACGCGTTTGTATTATGGATATAGACCTCCTTGCCAAAATGGTCCGCGAGATAATGATGGACCACGACAGCGTAACTCTCCCCGGGCTGGGAAGTTTCGCCGCGGAAGTGGTTCCAGCCACGTTTTCGGACAAGGGATATACCATAAATCCCCCCTACAGGCGCCTGTATTTTATCCCCCATCAGGGATCGGATACCCTTCTGGCAGATCTGTATTCATCGTCCAACAACATCTCCACGGCGGATGCCACCCGTATCCTGGTAGAGTACCTCACTGAAATGAGGGAAGTGCTCATTGCTAAGAAGCTAATCGTGTTCCCTGGACTGGGCCGCCTCCGTGCCACCCGGGAAAACCACTTCTTCTTCATTGCCGATGAAGACCTGGACATCTACCCCTCCGGATTCGGCCTTGAGCCCATCTCCCTAAAAACCCATGAGGAAACCCCGGAAGAGGTGGAGCAGGCCGTCTCCAGCCTGGCCCAGATGCTGGA
The DNA here is from genome assembly GCA_946406275.1 of uncultured Bacteroidales bacterium. Next base: position 11,761 of record CAMJJZ010000032.1, read on the forward strand.
ACCGGAGCCAGTGGCGGAACC
>CAMJJZ010000033.1 GCA_946406275.1 uncultured Bacteroidales bacterium
CGGAAGTTTCCTAAACTTTAAATCGAGGTTCGATTCCTCGTGGGGCTACGAAAAATGCCAGGCAGATTGCCTGGCGTTTTTTGCATAAGAAGGTAATTATTGGTATCTTCGTGGTAGATTATGAAGTTATGAAACGTCTGTTTGTACTGTTATTATTGCCTCTGCCGTTGATATGGTCCTGTGAGAACATGGATTATGATATCAGTGAGGGAGTGGATAGTGAGGTTACCCTGTTTGGGGACCAGGTGAGTGTTCCCATCGGGGATATCGGCCCGTTGACGCCAAAGTCCCTGATTGGTGGGGAGGGTACGCTGGATGCAATCAAGGATTATGTAAAGGAGGATGAGGAAGGATATCTTGTGGTTGAGAAAGGCGATTCTTTCTATGAACAATATGTCCTTTTAATCTCATACATGCTTCCGGACCAGACCATTCCCGTCGATTTGCCCGTAAGCGATACTCCCGGAAATCTGGAATCATCGGCGGATATTCTTGAAGGGTTTGGTTTTGCCCTTTCGCCGCAGGTATTCAGCCTCCGTGCAACTAATCCTCTCACGGAAGATATATCTGTTTCAGGCTCCCTGAAGCTTTTATCTGCTTCTGGAGACGAAACCCCTGCGGAAACACTTGGGTCACAGACCTTCTCCAAGACTACTGTTAAAGCGGAGAGCACGGATGCTGAAGTCCTGAAAATGGAACTGACAGACGGTAAGCCGGTTTACAGCTACAGCCTTGAGAATCTGTTTTTCCATCTCCCCGCTTCAATGCTGGAGAAGGATCCTTTAAGCGGTTTCAGCGCCTTTTCGCTGTCGTACAAGTACAAGTCATACATTATGCTTGGCAAGGATTTCCCCAGCGAAATCCCTATCGACATAAAAGACCTCGATCTTCAGTTGGGCCAGTACCGGGTAAAGGAAGCCAAGATTTGTACGGAGGTTTCAAGCGAATTGCCAGTTACCCTTGAGCTGACCGCCGTTGACGTATATATAAAACAGACGGACGCCGACGGAAATGTAACATCCGTCAAGTGTGACGATGTAAGCGTTACTCCAGGCCTCAGGATAAACTCCGGCACTTCCGGCCACCCAGTGATAACGCCTCTGGAGATAGTTATAAAGGCCGATGATGGGACAATCCCGGACATCAGCTCACTAAGTCTGACGCTTGCCATTAAGGCTCCTACAGGGGCCGGGGACAAGCGCCTGAATATGAACCAGGCGGTATACTTCAATAAACTCCGCGCCACGGTGTCGGGCGGAATAACCATCCAGGGCCTATGAGAAAGACTGCTTTACTTACAATCGCAGCGCTGGTCCTTGGAACCGGCGCATGGGCGCAGGGCGGCATAACGGACAATCCCGCTGATAACGCTTCTCTGGATAGCGGATTCCTTCGCATTGGGGAATTCCAGAACACGGTACGCAACAATGTGGGAGCATCGTCATTCCTTTTCCCTTCCGGGGACAAACTTGTGACCGGACTCCATTCTTCCGTTTCTGCCGATGAGTTCCTTGGCGGACTCAAACCCGTCAACAGCTATTACAGCCAGATTAACTATAACCTGCTTTCCTATGGCTGGAAAGGCGCTACCGGCTATCACAGCGTAGACATCGGGGCCAGGGTTAATTACGGCCTCTCCGTGCCGGAACAGATATTCAGGATACTGAAAACCGGAACCGCTCAGTCGCCGTACGACCTGGCGTCTCTCAAGGCATTCGGCAACCTGTACGGGGAGATTGCATACTCATATGCGTTGCATATTGGGGACAATCTGTCCGTAGGTGCCAGGGTGAAGTTCCTCGCGGGCCTTAACAGTGTTGACATGGTGGTCCGGAAACTGGAAGTCACCACCACGGAGGAACAGTACAATCTGGATATCGACGCGGACATCGACCTTACAAACATGAGCAAGAAGGTTGGTACGGACGATGACGGATATCTGGACTATACCAACTTCTCCGGGAAAGGCAAACTGGGCACTCCCACCGGGGCCGGCCTTGCGCTGGACCTTGGCGTAGTGTGGAAACCGTTCGAGGGCTTTACGCTGAGCGCATCGGCAATGGACCTTGGCGGCATCCTGTGGTACTACGGGAACGCGGGGAAATCGTCCGGAACTTACACGTTCGAGGGCCTCAAAGACCTTACCGTGGATGAAATGGATCAGGAGTCGATTCTTGCCAAGATCAAAGCCGCCGGCGAAGAACTGCTCTCCGTTGTGAAGCCCAAAGCCGTTGAGAAACTGTGGAAAGTAAAGGCTCTTCCAATCAGCGCCAAGATGAAGGCCAGCTACGCCCTGCCATTCCTGGATAAGCTTTCCGCGGACTTTTCAAGCCTTTATACGGGTTACCGCTACTGCGTCCCTTACTGGGAGGCCAGAGGCGGATTCACCTTCGATTATCCCGGCCTTGCGCGTCTGGAGCTAAATGCCGGCGGCGGCACCTGCGGCTTTGTATATGGGATCAACGGCAGCGTGGATTTCCTGAGATTCACGCTGTACGCCAGCTTTGAAAACGGAGCGGGCGGCGTTGTCCCTTACGAGGACATCCCCTTGAAAGCCAACAACAAACTGTTCACAATAGGATTAACATATAAGCTATGAAACCAATACTCCCAGTCATCCTTCTGAGTCTTTGCCTGTGCGCAAACGCCCAGAACAACCCTGTAGCCGCCCCGGGTGCGGTAGTGACATTTGACAATGCTCGCTTTACCGTGCTTACGGACAGGCTCATCCGCATGGAATGGGCCGCCGACGGCGTTTTTGAGGACAGGGCTTCGCTGGGAATAGTGAACCGTGAACTGCCTGTGCCAAAGTTCACAAAGGCAGTGAAAGGCGGCACTCTCACCATAAAGACCTCCGGACTGACCCTGACGTACAAAGGCGGCAGATTCTCCCCGGAAAACCTTTCCGTGAAGCATTCCATGGGCACCTGGAAGCCCGGAATGTCCGCGCAGGGCAACCTCAAGGGCACAACCCGTACGCTGGACGGATGCCTGGGTTTTGAGAAACTTTCGCATAAGGAGTCAGAACTGGAAGACGGCATCATCTCCCGGGACGGATGGGCGGTGGTGGATGAATCGTCCCGCCATCTTTTCGGGGCCGATGGCTGGGTGGCTGAAAGGCCGGAAGGCGACCGCCTGGACTGGTACCTCTTCGCCTACGGACACGACTACACGGCCGCCCTGGGGGACTTCGTGAAGGTCGCCGGCCGCATCCCCATGCCTCCCAAGTGGACTCTTGGCTACTGGTGGAGCCGCTACTGGATTTTCACGGACGATGAACTCCTGGCCCTTGGCCGCGAGATGAAAGAGCACGATGTCCCCATGGACGTCATGATAGTTGACATGGACTGGCACTATACCTATAAGGATATGGGCAAGCGCCTTGGCCATGACGATTTTGACCAGCGCCGCGGCTGGACCGGCTACACCTGGAACAGGGACCTTTTCCCGGATCCGGAAGGTTTCCTGGGAGACCTGCACCGCATGGGCTACAAGACCGCCCTTAACCTGCACCCCGCCTCTGGCATCCGCCCCTTCGAGGAATGTTACCCCGCCTTCGTTGCCGATTATCTCTCCCGCACCACCGACTACGACGGCCCCAAGGACTATATCTTTGACGATGGCGGCTACCTATATGCCGGAAACAAGGCTCCCGTGGGTAAGCCCGGCTACAAGGCCAGCGTCCCTTACCGCATGTCCCAGAAAGAATGGGCCGATGCCTATTTCAACAGCGTAATCCGCCCCCTGGAGCGCCAGGGCGTAGATTTCTGGTGGCTTGACTGGCAGCAGTGGATAGAATCCAAGTATGTGAAAGGCCTCAGCAACACCTTCTGGATCAACTACGCCTTCTTTGACGATAAGGAGCGCAACGGAGCGGAGCGTCCGCTTATCTACCACCGGTGGGGTGGCCTTGGCAGCCACCGCTACCAGCTTGGCTTCTCCGGTGATACGTACGACGAGTGGAGCGTCCTCAAGTTCCTCCCTTATTTCACCGCCACCGCCTCTAACGTGGGCTACGGCTACTGGGGCCACGACATTGGCGGCCACATGCAGAAGAAAGACCACCAGAGGCTCACGGACCCGGAGATATACACCCGCTGGCTCCAGTTTGGCGTTTTCACTCCAATCTTCAAGACTCATTCCACCCAGAGCGCCAACCTGGAACGCAAGATCTGGGCTTTTCCGGAGCATTTCCAATATATGCGCGACGCCATCAGGCTGCGTTATTCGCTGTCTCCTTATATATATACGTTCGCACGCGAAGCCTACGACTCAGGCGTCTGCCTGTGCCGTCCGCTGTACTACGCGTATCCTGAGAAGGCAGAGGCATATAGGTACAACGAGGAATACCTCTTTGGCGACCGCATCCTTGCAACGGCCATATGCGAGCCCGCCGGGGCCGATGGCAAAGCCTCCCGTGAAATCTGGTTCCCCGCCGGCAACAACTGGTGGGACATGGCCGCCCACACCATGCATAACGGCGGCAGCCGCAAGACGCTGCGTTATTCCATCGACCAGAATCCCTGGTACGTGAAGGCCGGAAGTATCGTCCCCCTTGCCGGGCAGGACATTCCCAACCTTCAGGAACCGTCCGACGTCCTGGGCATCCTTGTGGTCCCCGGGGCAGGGAAGTCCTCCTTCAAGCTTTATGAGGACGATGGCGTCTCCAAGGATTACGCCTCTGCCTGCGCCTATACGCTCATAGAGAAAAACCGCAGCGGCAGGAAACTCACCATCACCGTGCATCCGCGTGAGGGTTCATTCGCCGGGGCTTCGGATTCCAGGAGCCTGTACGTTGTCCTTGAAGGCGAGAGAACTGCGCCGGTGAAGGTAATGCTTAACGGCCACCCTTCAGGAGAATGCTCCGTGAAGGATGGCCGCGTAGAGGTATCTTTCCCTGCAGTGAGCGCGGGTGCGTCAAGCAGGATAGAAATCAGCTACTAGTTGTTGAGCTTGAAGATAACGGGGAAGACGTACTTGACGGCTACAGGAATGCCGTTCTGTGCGCCGTTCTCCCACTTGGGTGAGGAGGAGACAACGCGGACAGCTTCTGCGTCCAGAAGGTCGTTTACACCGCGGAGAACGGTAACGTCCTTGACTTCGCCTTCCTTATTGACGGTGAACTGAAGGATTACTTTACCTTCCAGTTTCTGGTCGATGGCTTCCTGAGGATAGACAAGGTTCTCTCCAACCCATTTGGAGAAGTCGTTGGCATCACCACCTGCGAACGTGGGCTTGTTTTCCACTGCAGCGAAAGGAATTGCATAGTCCGGGTTCTTCTCCAGGGTTTCTGCGAGGGATTCAACCGTACCTTCAGCGTCTATGGCGGAGAGTTTTTCAACCGCTTCGCGGACGTTGATTTCCTCTTCTGCTTCGATTGCTTCGATGGTCTCTTCCAGAGCCTTTGCCTTCTGGGCTGCTACTTCTTCTGCCTTTGCAGCTTCTGCAGCTGCTTTCTTGCTGTTGTTGGATTTGCAACCTACCACCAGGATGGCAAGGGCTGCCATGAGTACATAAACTTTGCGCATGATATAAAAAGATTAGGTTTTTTCCGGTCATAAAGGTAGAAAAAAAACGGATTCTTTACAAATAATTCCAACGGAATGCTTATTTTTGTAAAAAGTGGCCCTGTGCGTAAGTTGCTGAGTGTCATACTTCTTTTATTCTTGTCCGTTGGATTGTCCAGTGGGCAGGAGGCCTCACAGAGACTCATATTTACTGTAAGTGGCACAGTTACAGATGCTCAGACAGGCAGGCCGCTGGAGTCCGTCCACGTCTCCATTCCTGGAAGGCACCAAGCCACAGTAACAAATGCGGACGGCTTTTTCGTCCTCAAAAGCGACAAGGAGTTCGACCTTGTAGAATTCTCATTCCTTGGCTTCAAGTCCAGGCGCCTCAAGGCTCAGGATCCTATGTCTGTTTCCTTGCAGAGAGAGAATATCCAGTTGGCGGAGTCTTCCATCATCAGCGGAGATCCGCGCTCCATAGTAATGGCCGCTCTGGACAGGGTATGGGAAACGTACTGCTCGGAGCCGGAGCTTCTTAAATGTTTCTATAGGGAAACCGTCCAGAAGCGAAACCGCTACACTTATGTGGCAGAGGCCGTGGCCCGCATTTTCAAAGGACGATATACCCGTAACATAGGCGCAGACGCTGCGGCTCTGGAGAAAAGCCGTGTGCTTGTGAGTCAGCGCCTGAGGGATACGCTGGCGGTTAAAACCATGGGCGGCCCCACCCAGGCAATCACACACGATATAGTCAAGAACGGAGACATAATCTTCAATGCGGACGATATGGCCCTGTATTCCTACTCAATGGAAATGCCTACGTATATTGGGGACAGGCTTCAGTTTGTTATTTCCATGTCTCCGGCAGGCAATGCGGAATATGCCCTCTATAACTGTAAGCTTTACATAGACAGGGAACTTCTCACATTTACGCGCATAGAAGCGTCTCTTGATATGTCGGATAGGGTAAAAGCCACCAAGATGCTCCTTGTAAGCAAGCCTGCAGGATTGCGGTTTTTCCCTGAAGAGGCAAGTATAGTGATCAATTATCGCCTTGACGGAGGGAAAACCCGCCTGGAATACTTCCGTTCGACAATGCGGTTCATGTGCGACTGGAGAAAGCGCATGTTCCGTACAAGATATACAACCGTGAACGAGATGGTGATCACGGACGTCCTTCCCAATCCTGCTCCCATTCCATGGAAAGAGCGCTTCCGCAACTCAGACTATCTTATGGATAAGACCTACGAGTTTCAGGATCCGGATTTCTGGAAGGACTATAACATCATAGAACCCTCGGAAAGCCTGGAGCACGCGATTGGCCGTCTGAGGAAAGGTAAATAACCGGAATTATGAGAAAACTAATGCTCGCCGCCTGCCTTCTTGCCGTATGCAGCGCGGCTTTTTCAAAGCCCAAGACCTATGAGGTTAAGTCTCTCAGTGGTATCATTTCCGTAAGTATTGAGGTTGGCGATGATATTACCTGGGCCGTTACCAGTGGTGCTGAGACAGTGATTTTGCCATCTAGAATTGGTCTGGAATTATCTGATGGAAAGGTATTTGGTAAAAATGCCAAAGTATCAAAAGCGAAATATCTCGGGGTCTTTAGTAATGTCGATGCAAAAGTCTATTCAAAGTCTCTTGTAAGTAATTACTACAATTCTCTTACTCTCTCATTCAAGGGATTTGACATTGAATTCAGGGCTTATGACGAGGGCGCCGCTTATAGGATTGTACCTAAACTGAAGGGTGAGTTCTGTGTCAGGCATGAGACGGCGGAGTTTGTCCTTCCTTCCGCTTCCTCGCGCGCATGGGTGCCTTATGTAAATTCAGGTATCGATAATCAGTTCTCATCTTCGTTTGAAAGTCAGTATACGGTTGCTCCCGTTTCTGACTGGCAGAGTGGTCGATTGGCTTTTCTTCCTGTTCTTGCTGAATCAGCTGGAAGCAAGGTTCTCATTACTGAGTCCGGACTTTACAATTATCCGGGCATGTATCTTAAGGGGAACGGCAATGTATTGGAAGGAGTATTTGCTCCCTATCCCAAAACTCTTGTTCAAGGAGGTCACAATAATCTTGAGATGTTGGTAACGGAGCGTGAGGATTACATTGCAAAGTTCTCCAAGGCTGAGCCTCTTCCCTGGAGGGTGGTTGTCGTTGCAAGTGAAGATAAGGATCTCCTTGCCTCTGACATGCCTTGGCTTTTAGCTGAGCCTTCAGTCGGAGACTTTTCTTGGGTGTGTCCCGGAAAGGTTGCATGGGACTGGTGGAACGACTGGAATATCTACGGAGTTCCCTTTAAGGCAGGTATCAATTCCGAAACATATAAGTACTATATTGACTTTGCTTCTAAACACGGAATCGAGTATGTAATCCTTGATGAAGGATGGGCTGTAAATCTTAAGGCAGACCTTTTCCAGATTGTACCTGAAATCGACCTCGAGGAGTTGGCAAATTACGCTGATACCAAGGGAGTAGGTCTTATTCTTTGGGCTGGGTATCAGGCATTCGAAAAGGATATGGAGCGAGCCTGTCTTGAGTATGCCGCAATGGGCATAAAAGGCTTCAAAGTTGACTTCATGAACAGAGATGATCAGATGATGGTGGACTTCTATCGCCGAGCTGCCGAAATGACTGCCAGATATGGTCTCCTGATAGATTTCCACGGTGCTTTCAAGCCTGCAGGTCTGCAACGAACTTACCCTAATGTTATCAATTTCGAGGGTGTTTTTGGTTTGGAAAACATGAAGTGGGCACCAGAGTCCGTAGACCAGGTAACATATGATGTAACCATACCTTTTATACGTAATGTCGCCGGTCCTATGGACTATACTCAGGGGTCAATGAAGAATGCGGCAAAAGGCAGTTATCGTCCTGTGTATTCCGAACCCATGAGCCAGGGTACAAGATGTCGTCAGCTGGCAGAGTATACGGTGTTTTTTGCACCCCTTACCATGCTATGTGATTCGCCGTCGAATTACCTTGCCGAGGAAGAATGTTTAGGTTTCATTTCTGAAACTCCAACCGTCTGGGATGCTACCTTCCCGCTGGCTGGAAAAATCGGAGAATATGTGGCTGTTTTGCGCCGTAGTGGTACGGACTGGTATATTGGAGTCCTTAACAATTGGGAAGAGCGAACCATTGAGTTGGATCTGCATGAGTTTGGCCTTTGGTCCAAGAGTATCGAGATATTTGAGGACGGCCCTAATGCAGATAAGGCCGGCAAGGATTTCGTGCATCGTTTCGACACCGTTCCCGACAATTCAAAAATTACTGTTCACATGGCCCCCGGAGGGGGGTGGACGGCAAGGGTTCAATAAATATTGAATCTTTTTTTTGCAAACGTTTGGATTTATGTGCAAACGTTTGTATCTTTGTCGCACCATGGTCACTATTACTGATATAGCCAATGCTTTGGGAGTTACCCCTTCTACAGTGTCAAGAGCACTTGCAGGCAGCCCCCGTGTAAAAGAAGATACCCGCCTGGCCGTAGAGAAGAAGGCCGCTGAGATGGGTTATGAGCGTAATGTTGTTGCTTCCAATCTCAGGAAGGGTCGCTCAAATATGGTAGGTATCGTCGTCCCCAGAATTCACCGTGAATTTTTCTCCAATGTGATTGGCGGAGCAGAAAGCGTCCTCAATCAGGCCGGATACAACGTTATCATCTGCCAGACCATGGAGAGCAGGGAGTCGGAGATAAAGGCTCTGAAGGCTCTGCGCAATTATCGTGTGGCTGCAGTTTTCCTTTCTCATGCCATCGAGTGCCGCAGCAGCTCGCACGTCCGTGAAATCATTGGAAATGATCTTCCGTTGGTTCAATTTGACCGCGTTTTTCCGGATCTTCCTGGAGCTAAAGTGGTGGGAGCCAATTGCGAAGGCGCATTTACCGCAACTAAACATTTAATTGGAGAAGGCTATAAACGCATAGGAACAATAGCCGGGTACATGAATTCGCAAGCCTACGTGGAACGCCTTGCCGGTTACCGTCTTGCGCTGGAAAGTGCCGATATTACCTTCGATTCCACGATAGTCTTCGAAGAGGCAATTGTCCGTGAAACCGGATATGAGGCTTGCAAGAAGGCCATTGAGGCCGGTTGTGATGCGCTTTATTGTGCAGGTGCTTTCTCCGCACTTGGCGCTATTGACGCACTGAAGGAGAAGGGACTGCGTATTCCTGAAGATTTCGGTATAGTGGGAACCGCCAACGAGTCTTTCACCTCGCTCATGACTCCTTCAATGAGTACGCTTGGCCAGCACCCGTTCGAAATGGGCCAGGCTGCGGCACGTGCTTTCCTGGAAGGCCGTTCAAATACGGAAGTGATTCCCATGGAACTTCATATAAGACAATCATCAAAAAGAAATCAATAATGGCAAAAGTAGTAACCTTCGGCGAAGTGATGCTTCGCCTTTCCACCCCGGGATACCAGCGTTTTTCCCAGGCCCGTCAATTTGACATCAATTTCGGCGGCGGCGAGGCCAACGTGGCGGTCTCCCTTGCTAATTATGGCGTAGACGCACATTTCGTCACCCGTCTTCCCAAGAACGACATCGCCGCAATGTGCGCGGCGGAACTCAGGGCTTTTGGAGTAGACTTGGACGGCGTTGTCTGGGGCGGTGACCGCCTGGGCATCTATTATCTTGAAACCGGTGCCGTTGCACGTGGCTCCAAGGTGGTTTACGACAGGGCATATTCTTCCATAGCGGAGATCAAGCCCGGCATGGTGGACTGGCACAAGGTGCTTGAAGGCGCCGACTGGTTCCACTGGACCGGCATCACTCCCGCCCTTTCCCAGGGCGCTGCAGATGCCTGCCTTGAGGCAATCAAGGTTGCAAACGAGATGGGCGTAAAGGTTTCCTGCGACCTCAATTACCGCAAGAAACTCTGGAAGTACGGCAAGAGCGCTTCCGAGGTCATGCCTGCCCTTGTGGAAGGCTGCGACCTTATCCTTGGCAACGAGGAAGACGCAGAGAAGGAATTCGGCATCAAGCCGGAAGGCTTCGACGCAGAGAAGACCGGCGGCGAGATTGACCAGGCCAGCTTTATCAGCGTATGCCGCCAGCTCATGCAGAAGTTCCCCCGCTGCAAGAAGGTTGCCGTAACCCTCCGCGGTTCCATCAACGCGAACCACAACACCTGGGGCGGTATCCTCTATGACGGAAAGAACCTCTGGCAGAGCCGCAGGTACGACATCACCCACATAGTAGACCGCGTAGGCGGCGGCGATTCCTTCATGGGCGGCCTCCTCTACGGTCTCCTTACCTATCCCACTGACCAGGAAGCCATTGAGTTTGCGGCAGCCGCATCGGCCCTCAAACACACCATCCTGGGTGACTACAACCGCGTCACGGTAGAAGAGGTCGAAGCACTTGTTAAAGGTGGCGGCAGCGGCCGCGTAAGCAGGTAGAGCTATGTCAAAGTTCAATAAAATAGACACTATCAACATCATCAGGAATACAGGTATAGTGCCCGTGTTCTATAATAAGGATGTTGAACTTACCAAGAAGGTGGTGAAGGCCTGCTATGACGGCGGCATCCGTGCATTCGAATTCACAAACCGCGGCGACGGAGCACACATTGTGTTCAAGGAACTCATTGCCTATGTTCGCGCAGAATGCCCTGAGATGGCACTTGGCGCAGGCACCATCCTGGACGCCCCCACCGCTGCCATCTACATCCAGCTGGGGGCCGATTTCCTTGTGTCTCCCTGCTGCGTAGACGAGGTCATCACCCTTGCCAACCGTCGCGGAGTGCCATACAGCCCCGGCTGCGGCACTGTGACGGAGATCGTGCACGCGCAGGAGCGCGGGTGCGATTTAGTAAAGGTCTTCCCTGCGGGTACCGTTGGCGGTCCGGCATTCGTGAAGAATATCCTTGCCCCTCTGCCCTGGGCACTGGCCATGTGCACCGGTGCAGTTGAGCCGGAGGAGAGCAATCTCAAGGCTTGGGCAAAGAGCGGAGTCACCGCCGTTGGCATGGGCTCCAAGCTCTTCCCCAAGGAAGTCCTGGCGGCAGGGGACTGGAAAGCAGTCTCCGAGCTTTGCCGTAAATCCCTTGAATGGTTCCGTAAATAATTGCCGATGAGACTCCTCAAGCCCCTCGCAATCCTTGCAGCCCTTGTGGCGGCGCTATCCTGCGCCAAAAAGCAGGACCTTCCCTTCGATATGCCGGAGGTGAAACTTCCTGCTATCCCCTCATACACCGTAAGCCTCACCGATTTCAATGCGGTAGGGGACGGCGT
>CAMJJZ010000034.1 GCA_946406275.1 uncultured Bacteroidales bacterium
CTTTGACGGCATTCTGGCGGATCTGGGGGTATCAAGCCATCAGTTTGACACGGCGGAACGCGGATTCAGCTTCAGGTTCGAGGATGCTCCGCTGGACATGAGGATGAACAAGGAGGCGAAGGTCACTGCTGCGGATGTGGTGAACACATATGCGGAAGAGGACCTGGAGCGTATCCTGAGGCTGTACGGAGAGGTGGACAATGCACGTCAGGTTGCAAGGCTCATCAAGGCTGCTGACGATATCAAAACCACCGGAGACCTGGACCGCGCAATTGCAAAGGCACTTCCCAAGAATGCAGAGCACAAGGCCCTTGCACGCATCTACCAGGCCCTTAGGATAGAGGTCAACCAGGAAATGCGCTCCCTGGAGAAGTTCCTGGAAGGCGCTACTGCAAGCCTCAAGGAAGGCGGCAGACTTGTGGTCATCACCTACCACAGCCTGGAAGACCGCATGGTCAAGAACTATATCAAGACCGGAAACATAGACGGAACGGAGAACAAGGATGCATTCGGCCGCGTAAGCGCTCCGCTGGAGGCTGTGAACCGCAAGCCGATTGTCCCTCAGGAAAGTGAAATAGCCCTGAACACACGCGCCCGCAGCGCAAAGCTCAGGATAGCGGAAAGGAGGGCGGGACGATGAGCGTAGCCGGAAACATCTGGACGGCAGTCCGCAACACTTTCAAAGCCCTCCGTAACGGAGAGTTCCTCCTCAGGATAAGGGCCGACAAATATTACATGCACATCATGTATCTGTTCCTCCTGATGTGGCTCACCATCATGCTCAGCCTCAGGGTAGACAAGACCCTGGCCCAGGTTGGAGAGAACAAGGCCGCCATTGAGGAACTCAGGATACGCCACAGTGAGAAAGAGGCGGAGCTGGTGAAGCTGGAAAGCGCATCGGCAACTGAGACGAGACTTAAGAAAATGGGATCCAAACTGGCTATGCCCACCGGACCCGCTACCATAATGAAGAAGAAATGAGCAGGCGCAAGAGCGAAATACAGGACACCATAGAAAACCGCGATAGAATACACGTGGTTATGTTCTTCCTGTCCATTCTGTTCCTTGCCCTGGGAGCTTTCATCATGGTGAAGATAGTGCAGATACAGACTGGATACCACGTGGACGGCCGTGTGGTGAACCTGTTCCGTACCACCGTCCAAAAGCACGTGGACAAGCCCGTGAGAGGCCGCATCCTGGCAACCGACGGCCGTCCACTGGCAATATCGGCCCCATTGTACGACATCCACATGGACTGCACCGTACGCAAGCAGGAATACAAGGACAAGAACAACACTGAGGCGGAAGCCGCCTGGAGGGCAAAAGCCGGCGAGCTGGCAAAGAAGCTCTCCGCAGAGTTCCGCGACCGTAGCGCCGAAGACTACCTGAACGCAATCATCGGCGGACGCGAAAAAGGCTCCCGCTACCTTAAAATAAAGAATAACATAGACCTCACCACCCTGAACCGCATCAAGACCTTCCCGCTTTTCAACGAAGGTGCAAACAAGGGCGGCATGATAGTGGAGCGCCACGAGGAACGCATCTATCCGTACGATTCCCTGGCCCGCCGCACCATAGGCTATGTTAAGGAAAGCAACCGCATTGGCCTGGAATCCAGCTTCGACCACGTCCTCCACGGCCGCGAGGGCTACGAGTGGCGCCGCGTAACGGACCGCAAGACCTGGATCCGCGACATAGACTCCGCCAGCGTAAAGGTCCTTGACGGGGACGATATCCGCACCACCCTCAACGTGGACTTCCAGGACATTGCCGATAAAGCCCTCCGTGCCCAGATCCAGGCCGATGACGAGGTCCGCGCAGGCATCTGCATAATCATGGAGGCAAAGACCGGCGCCATCCGCGCAATGGTGAACCTCTCCCGCGGCGACACCCCCCAGACGGTGCTCTGGGAAAGGGACAACCTCACCCTCCGCGAGGTTGGAGAGCAGGGCTCCGTTATGAAGACCGTCACACTTGTATCCCTTGTGGAAGACGGTTACGTGAAGACCCTTGACCAGACCCTGCCCACCAACAACGGCTTCGTTCCCGGCGGTTACAACCAGGACGTTCACATCCTGGACTACCAGAGGGAAACCGGCCGCAGGGACATAACCGTGATGCACGGCTTTGAAATATCGTCCAACTACGTGTTCACCTGGCTGGCGGAGAACTACTACGGCAAGAAGCCGGAGGAGATGTTCGACCACATCTACTCCTACCGCTTCGGAGAGCCCTTCGACTTTGACATAAGCGGAATGGGCACGCCGGTAGTGAATCGTCCCGGAACTGCAGGATGGTCAAAGACCACCCTGGGAACTACGGCCTACGGCTACAGCATGGCCGTGACTCCCCTGCACGTGGCCACCTTCTACAACGCCCTGGCAAACAAGGGCAGGATGATGAAGCCTTACCTGGTGGAGAGCATCGAGAAGGACGGAAAAGTTCTCAAGCGTTACGATCCTTCCGTGCTGAACAGCAGTATCTGCTCCCCCGCCACCGCCGACACCGTTACCCGCGCGCTACGCGCCGTGGTTAACGAAGGTACCGCCACCCGCCTCCGCAGCGCCAAGATGGCCGTCGCAGGAAAGACCGGCACCGCCCGCGTGGTCCTTTCTCCGGAAGAGAGAGGCGGCAGCAAAGACCCGTACAGCGACGCCTACGGCAGAAAGAAGTTCCAGGGAACCTTCGTTGGATTCTTCCCGGCCGATGACCCCAAATATACCATACTGGTCACCGTTTATTCCTATCCTTCCCACCGTAACTTCTACGGCGGAACCAAACCGGCACTGGCCGTGAGGGATATCGTAGACCAGCTTTACGCACTTGACCCGGACTGGCGCCCGGAACTGCATCCCACCGCCTCCGTCCCTAACATGACAGCCCAGAAATGAACTACAGAGATTTCACACTCATTACCGCCGATTCCAGGAAAGTGATTCCCGGAGCGCTGTTCGTTGCCATCAAGGGTTACGCCAGTGACGGCCACGATTATATTCAGGCTGCCATTGAGAAGGGAGCGAAGGGGGTGATTTGTGAGCACATGCCGGATGAGATTCCCGGGACAAGCCCGAGAATGACGGGCGACGTAGAGTTCGAAGTTGTGGAGAATAGCAGGGCGGCACTGGCAATTGCGGCGGATGAGTTTTACGGACATCCTTCAAGGAAACTGAAGCTTGTGGGAATTACCGGAACTAACGGAAAAACCACCACGGTGACGCTTCTGTACAGGCTTTTCATGGGAATGGGCTACAACTGCGGACTGCTTTCCACAATAGCCAATTATGTGGGAACCGAGCGCTTGGAAACTGACAACACCACCGCAGATCCCGTCACTATCAATTCCCTCATGGCCCGTATGGTGGAAAAGGGATGCGAATACTGCTTCATGGAGGTGAGCTCCATAGGAGTGGAACAGGACCGCGTGAAAGGCCTTCACTTTGCCCTGGGCATCTTCTCCAACCTCACCCACGACCATCTGGACTACCACAAGACCTTCGCAGAGTATCTCCGTTGCAAGAAACTCTTCTTCGACACCCTGCCCAAGACCGCGGTAGCCCTCATAAATACTGACGATAAAAACGGCCCCGTAATGGTGCAGAACACCGCCGCTAAGGTTGAAACCTACTCCGTGAAGGGCCTTGCGGACCACACCGCCCGCGTGCTGGAGCAGAGCTTCGACGGCATGCTCCTGAAGATTGACGGAACAGACGTATGGTGCCGCCTCATTGGCGAGCACAACGCCTACAACCTCTTGGCAATCTACAGCGCAGCCGTGTGCCTCGGCCTTGGCAAGGAAGAGACCCTCACCGCCCTTTCCGCCCTGGAGCAGGCTCCTGGAAGGCTGGAGAACATGCGCGGTCCCAAGGGCATATCCGTAGTAGTGGATTACGCGCACACGCCCGACGCCATGGAGAACGTCCTCAAGACTCTCCGCGCCATTGCCCCGGAAAGGCAGCTTACCTGCCTGTTCGGCTGCGGTGGAGACCGAGACCGCACCAAGCGCCCGGAGATGGCCCAGGTTGCGGAGAAGCTGGCCGACCGCATAATCGTCACATCCGACAATCCCCGCACGGAGGACCCTCAGGCAATTATTGACGAGATTCTTCGCGGCCTGTCCCCCGCCGCCATGGCAAAGACCCTGGTGATTGCCGACAGGCGCGAAGCCATCCGCACCGCAATCATCACCGCAAAGGAGAACGGGACGGTGCTGCTGGCAGGAAAGGGGCATGAGACGTACCAGATAATCGGGAAGGAGAAGAGACATTTTGACGAGAAGGAGATAGTTAAAGAGGTTTTTTGCATTATGAATTAGAGATTCCCGGGACAAGCCCGAGAATGACGTTATAAAGATATGATTTACCATCTGTTCCAATATTTAGAGAAGGCGGGGGTGGATTTCCCCGGAATAGGTCTGATGCATTACCTGAGCTTCAGGGCAATGCTGGCGGCGGTTACAGCTGTGCTTATGAGCATGCTGGTGGGCAAGAAGATTATCCGCTGGCTGCAGAGCAAGCAGATTGGAGAGACCGTGCGCGACCTTGGCCTTGAAGGTCAGATCCAGAAGAAGGGCACTCCCACCATGGGCGGAATCATCATCATCCTGTCCATCATGACCGGCGTGCTCCTGTTCTGCGACCTCACCAACATCTATGTGAAGCTCCTTGTAGCGGCCACCATCTGGTGCGGCGCCCTGGGCTTTACGGACGACTACATCAAGGTGTTCAAGAAGCGCAAGGAAGGCATGTCCGAAAAGGGTAAGCTTCTGGGACAGATAGTATTGGGATTTATAGTCGGCCTCACCGTTTGGATGAGTCCGGACATCGTTGTCCGTGAGAAAGTGGAAGTCAAGGAGAGCGTGGAGCGCACCCTTGAGAGCGAAACCACCGTTACCACGGGACGATATGTAAGTGAGGATGTGGTTAAAAGCACCAAGACGACCATCCCCTTCGTTAAGAACCATGAGTTTGACTACCGCTGGCTCTCCCCCGTTAAGGGAGTCTGGGGTTGGTACGCGAAGTGGGCCATCTACGTGCTCATGATCATCGTCGTCATAACCGCCTGCTCTAACGGCACCAACCTTACTGACGGGTTGGACGGCCTGGCGGCGGGAACATCAGCAATAGTTGGAGTGGTGCTCGGCATCCTGGCATGGCTGGGGGGCAACCTCATCGACTCCAATTATTTGAACATTATGTACATTCCGGGATCCGGAGAGATAGCCATCTTCATGAGTGCCTTCGTAGGCGCCCTCATAGGCTTCCTCTGGTACAACTCGTTCCCCGCACAGGTGTTCATGGGGGATACCGGAAGTCTCACTATAGGCGGAATCATAGGTGTAAGCGCCGTTCTCATGCGAAAGGAGCTCCTTATTCCGCTGCTTTGCGGCATTTTCTTCGTGGAGAGCCTCTCCGTCCTTATCCAGAGGGTCTATTTCAAGGCTACCCGCAAGAAGTACGGCCAGGGCCGCCGCGTCTGGAGCATGACACCGCTCCACCACCACTACCAGGACAAACCCGCCCCTGCCGGTGCGGTCATCTTCCCCAAGCCCGTCCCGGCACAGCACGAGGCAAAGATTACGGTGAGGTTCTGGATTGTTGGAATTATCCTGGCTGTAAGTACGTTAGCATTACTTAAACTTAGATAGAGACCTCCGGAACAAGTCCGAAGGTGACGAGAGAAATTATGTCAAGAGTAGTTGTATTGGGAGGCGCAGAAAGTGGAGTAGGCGCCGCAGTATTGGCAAAAGTGAAAGGTTACGATGTGTTCCTTAGCGACAAGGGGCAGATCAAGGATGAGTATGCAGAGCAGCTGCGCAAATGGGAGATCCCGTTCGAGCAGGGTCAGCATTCGGAAAATCTTATCCTGAATGCGGACGAAGTGGTGAAGAGCCCAGGCATCCCCGGGACCGTTCCCATGGTGCAGAAGATCCGTGAAAAGGGCATCAAGGTTGTGTCTGAGATAGAATTCGCAAGCCGTTTTGACTCTGCGAAGAAGATCTGCATCACCGGATCCAACGGTAAGACCACCACCACTTCCCTCATATATTATCTGATGCAGAACGCCGGCCTCAACGTGGGCCTTGGCGGCAACATAGGCAAATCCTATGCATACCAGGTGGCAACCGAGCACTTCGACTACTATGTCCTTGAGATCTCCAGCTTCCAGCTTGACGATATATACGATTTCCGTCCGGACATCGCCATCATAACCAACATCACCCCGGACCACCTGGACCGCTACGACCACAACATGGAGAACTACGTTGCGGCCAAGTTCAACATTACCAGGAACCTCCGTCCGGACGACTGCTTCATATTCGACTCCGACGACTCCATTACCGTTGGACACTTGTCCAAGATTGTGCTTCGATGCAAAATGCTGCCCTTCTCACAGAAGGAGGAAGTTAAGCAGGGCGCCTTCTTGAAGGATGACAAGATAGTCCTGCGTTATGAGAAGGAAGAGACCGATATCTTCCTCCAGGACCTTGCCCTTGGCGGAAAGCACAACATCTACAACTCCATGGCGGCAGCCCTGGCAGCAAAGGCCGCGGGCATAGAGAACGACGTTATCCGCCGTTCCCTGGCCACCTTCCAACCCATCGAGCACCGTCTGGAGCCCGTCCTGAGCATTAAGGACGTACTTTATATCAACGACTCCAAGGCCACCAACATAGACAGCGCCTGGTACGCTCTGGAATGCCAGAAGCGTCCAGTGGTGTGGATCGTAGGCGGCACTGACAAGGGTAACGACTACTCCATCCTGAACAAGCTTGTGAAGGAGAAGGTAAAAGGCATCGTGTGCCTTGGCGTAGACAACAGCAAGATCCACGCAGCCTTTGGCGGCATGGTCAGCAACATGGTGGATGCCCTGAGTGCAGAGGAAGCCGTACAGAAGGCCGCCGCAATGGCCCAGGCCGGCGACGTGGTGCTCCTGAGCCCCTGCTGCGCCAGCTTCGACCTGTTCAAGAACTACGAAGACCGCGGAGAGAAATTCAAAGCAGCCGTAAGAAAGCTTTAATATATGGTAGAAGAGAAGAAACAGAGTTTCCTGGGCCAGCTCACGGGCCTTATGGACCGGTTTGCCGGGGACAAGGTGATATTCCTTATCGCCATGTTCCTCATGCTCATATCCGTGATATCCGTCTTCTCTTCCACTCCCCTCCTGGCCATTGAGCTCAAGAGCGACCGCACGTCTATCATGGTGGACCAGCTCAAGCTTGTGGGCCTCGGCTTCGTGATTATCCTTGCTCTGTACGGATTCTTCAAAGTGGAATGGTACAGGAAGCTGTCCAGATGGGGTTTCGCAGTGAGCTTCGTCCTTCTGGCCGTACTGGTCTTCAAGCTCAACTTCGGCTTCGTGAGGGCCGGCGAAATCAACGGCGCACGCCGAATACTAATTCTGGCCGGAAAACAGATACACATCTACGAATTCGTGAAGATATTCATGATAATGTATCTGGGATGGGCCCTTGACACGTACAAGGAGCACGGATTCACTTTCCTGCCCAAGCTGGCGTCCAAGTTCGAGCGCCTGGCCTTCCTGGAGAAGGACATCTGGCAGAAGATATTCTACATCTACCTCCCCATACTCCTGGTCACCCTCATGGTGAGTACCGGATCAAATTCATCGGCCCTGTTCATCGGTGGCATAATGATACTGATGGTACTTATCGGAGGCCTTGAGATCAAGGACGTGGCGCTGGTGGGGGCCGTGCTGATAGTGGCCTTCGGTTGTATGTTCGGGGCCTACAAGATGGGAATCCTCAAGGATACGCGCCTTGGAACCCTGGTCTCCCGCATCACCAATGACGATGACGCCACAATGGACATACTCTTGAGCTCAGAGCCATATACCAAGCAGTGGCAGAAGGCAAAAGATGCCCTGGACCAGCCTGTGGGCGCGCTTCTGGCCATCAAGGAAGGCGGCTTCTGGGGCAAGGGCATTGGCAACAGCACTCAGAAATATCAGGTTCCCGTTATATTCGGGGACTATATGTTCAGCTTTATTGTGGAAGAGGCCGGCCTCTGGGGCGCGCTTCTCCTGATACTCCTGTACTATAGCCTGCTGGCCCGCGGAACGCTGGTGGCAAAGCAGTGCGACAAGTACTACGACAAGATGATAGTGACAGGCCTCATTATCCTTGTCACGGGCCAGGCCTTCATGCACATGGCGGTGAACGTACACCTGCCGCTTGTGCCCCAGACCGGCCAGACCCTCCCTCTGGTGAGCCATGGAGCCAACTCCTTCCTGGCATTCAGCATAGTATTCGGCATCCTGCTTTCCATATCCCGCGACGCCCGTGAGAACATGGATCGCCTGGAGCATGATGCAAAGCCCATTATAGAACACGACGACTGGACTCAAGATACAACGGCATGACGCAGTACAAACCAATAAGGGCCATTATCAGCGGCGGAGGCACGGGAGGTCACATCTTCCCGGCAGTCTCCATTGCCCACAAGCTCAAGGAGCTTAACCCGGACACCGAAATCCTCTTCGTAGGGGCCAAAGGCAAGATGGAAATGGAGAAAGTTCCCGCGGAAGGCTTCCAGATAGTAGGCCTTCCTATAGTGGGAATGCAGAGGCGTCTCACCCTCAAAAATATCTGGAACGATATCCAGGTCCCCTTCAAAGTGCTCTCAAGCATAGGCAAGGCCAGAAAGATAGTCCGCCAGTTCAAGCCCGATATTGCCGTGGGCGTGGGCGGATATGCCAGCGCTCCCCTTCTATGGGCCGCCAGCGGCATGAAGGTCCCCTGCCTCATCCAGGAGCAGAACGGTTTTGCCGGCGCCACCAACAAGATCCTTGCAAAGCGCGTTGGCAGCATCTGCGTAGCCTACGAGGGCATGGAGAAGTTCTTCCCTGCCGATAAGATAGTCCTCTCCGGCAACCCTATCCGTCCGGCGGTAAGTTCCCCGGCAACTCCCGCAATGAAGGAGGAAGCCATGAAGTTCTATGGCCTGGACGCCGCCAAGAAGCACGTCTTCGTGGTTGGCGGCAGTCTTGGCAGCGGCACCCTGAACAAAGCCATGAAGCGCTGGATCCAGGAAGGCTGCCCCGGCGGTGAAGACGTGGAAATAATTTGGCAGTGCGGTAAGTACTATAAGGCCGATACTGATGCCTTTATGGCCGAACATCCGGAGGTCAAGGGCATAAGCCACTTTGACTTCATTTCCCGCATGGACCTTGCGTTCGCGGCCGCCGACGTGGTAATATCCCGCAGCGGCGCCAGCACCGTCTCCGAGGTCTGCGCCATGGGCAAAGCCACAGTCTTCGTCCCTTCCCCCAATGTGGCCGAAGATCACCAGACCCACAACGCAATGGCCCTTGTCCGCAAGGACGCCGCCATGATAGTGAAGGACTCCGAAGCCCCGGAAAAGCTCATGTCAACCGCCCTGGATCTGGTCCATAACCCGGAAAAGATTGCCACGCTTGAAAAGAACGCCCTTGCAATGGCGCTTCGCGACGCCGCGCAGTTAATTTGTGACGAAATTTACAAGCTCGTATGAAGAACGTATATTTCATAGGAATAGGCGGCATAGGCATGAGTGCCCTTGCACGTTACTACAAATTCAAAGGATTTGAAGTGGCGGGCTATGACCGCACACCTTCGGACCTAACCGCTCAGCTAGAGAAAGAAGGTATCAGCGTGCATTACGAGGACCGTCCGGACCTGGTTCCTGACGACAAGGACAACACGCTTGTAGTGTACACTCCTGCCATTCCCGCAGACCTTGGCGAACTCCGTAAAGTGATGGACCAGGGCTACGCCGTTCTCAAACGATCACGTACCCTTGGCGAGATAACACGCGGCCAGAGGTGCATGGCGGTGGCAGGAACCCACGGCAAAACTACCACCTCAACGCTCACGGCGCACATTTTCACCGAAACCGGCGAGGGCTGCTCCGCCTTCCTTGGCGGCATCTCCCGCAACTACGGCACCAACCTCCTCATGTCAAAGAACGAGACCGTAGTGGTGGAGGCCGATGAATTCGACCGCTCCTTCCTCCAGCTCTTCCCGGAGATTGCGGTTATCACTGCCGTGGACGCAGACCATCTGGACATTTACGGTGATTACGAGCACGTGGTGGAGGCCTTCCGCGCCTTCGCTTCTCAGGTAAGCGGCACCTTTATCGCCAAGATGGGTACCCCCATTCGCCCGGAAGATACCAAAGCAACCCTTCTAACCTATCACTATATTAACCCCGGGGCCGATTATTATGCTATCGGCCCCAAACCCGACCAATGCGGATACTTCCACTACGACCTCAAATGGCCCGGCGGTATCCTTAAAGATATAAAAGTAGGCGCACCCGGATGGGTGAACGCGGAAAACAGCGTGGCGGCCGCGGCCATCGCCCTCACCTACGGGCTTGACCCGGAGGCTGTGAAGGCGGCCATAGGCACATTCCAGGGCGTCAAAAGGCGCCTGGAGGTGCATGTGAATACGCCAAAGATATCGTACATAGACGATTATGCCCACCACCCGGCCGAGCTGGAAAGCGCCATTACCTCCATGCGGGAAATCTTCCCCGGACGCAAGCTCACGGCCATTTTCCAGCCGCACCTGTACACCCGTACACGGGACTTTGCACCGGAGTTCGCCGCCGCCCTGTCCAAGGTGGACAAACTTATCCTGCTGGATATTTATCCGGCCAGGGAAGAGCCCATCCCGGGAGTGACATCGGAGATGATTTTCAAGGATGTAACAGCACCGGAAAAAGTACTCATCAAGAAAGAAGAACTCATGGAACTGCTAGCAGAAGAGCCTGTCGACGTACTGGCAACCTTCGGAGCCGGAAACATCGACAGATATATTGAACCCATAACCAAGCTATTGGAGAGCCGTCTATGAAACCTATTGTCCGGCGAGGCCTTGGCCTGCTTCTAGTAATTGCGTGTGCCGCCGTATGGGTGGTGTCTTCCGGCATGTCCCGGAGGGCCCTCCGTGAACGCACATGCAAAGGAAAGGAGACGCTGGATGTGATAGTGAAAGACAGCCTTGAAAGGAAGTTCGTGGCAAAGGAAGACGTGGAGAAGTGGCTGGACAAGGAATACCGGGCATATGCCGGCCTGCGGCTGGACAGCGTGAATCTTGGCAAGATAGAGAGCATCGTCCTTGGACACAGCGCCGTGCGAAGCTGCGAGGCCTGGCTCACGGACGACGGAACGCTGCACATAGAGCTCACCCAGAGGCAGCCGGCAGTACGTTTTGACGAAGGCACAAACGGTTATTACTGCGACTCCGAAGGCTTCATCTTCCCCCTGCAGGCACGCGGAAGCGTAGAAGTGCCGGTTGTTGACGGGAAGATTCCGCTTCACGTTGCAAGGGGCTTCAAGGGCTCCCCTGCCACCGAAGCCGAAAGGGAGTGGCTTGCAAAGATACTTTCCCTGGCCGCCTACATGAAAGGCACGCCATGGGAAAACAACATAGAGAAGATCACTGTAGCCGAAGACGGGAACCTTGTAATCAAACCCGTCCAGGGCAAAGAGCAGTTCATCTTCGGCCCCCCTGTACGCATAGCGGAGAAGTTCTCCCTCATGGACAAGTACTACACCACCGTAGTCCCCTCCAAGGAAGC
>CAMJJZ010000035.1 GCA_946406275.1 uncultured Bacteroidales bacterium
AGGCCAAGGTTGTTTGCCAGTACGCGGGAACGGATCATGGTTTCCTGCTCACGGGCTATGGCGTCCTGCCAGCGCTGGATGTCGAAGGGACGGGCCTTGCGGTAGATTTTCTTGAGTTCCTGCGTCTCAGGGTCTATGCCGCGGCACTTCATCTGGCGGCCTACGATGGGGCCGTCAAGGGTTACTATGCCAAGGTCATGGCCCGTAGCGGCCTCAACCACCACCAGGTCTCCCATCTTGATGCTCTGGCCAGATGCATTTACGTAAATACCCTTCCTGGTATTCTTGAAACGCACCTCGAAGTAATTGTTCCACTGCTCCTGGGGTATGCCCTTAAGAACGTCGTAGACCTCCAGCTTGCAGCATCCGGGCCTGTATTTTATCTGTTTTTCGAGCGTTTCCTCGTCCACAGTTACGCTGCAACCGCGGAAACAGTCGAAATGGGTACTCTCGCTATCGTATTCCATAGGTATATATTTGACTTACCATGTCGGTAAAGATAATTTTCTGATTCACGTTCCGTTCCAGCAGCTGAAGGGCGCGGTCCAGGCTGCCCATGGCGTAGCGCGGGAAAGCCGGCTTTACGCCTGCGGCAATCTTTGCCATGAGCTCTTCCCTTTCCGGCGCCACGGAGGCAAGGCGCGGCATCTTCTGCTGCAGCAGGAAGATGGAACGCAGTTCCTGCGATGCCAGCCTGCAGAACGCCTTCTGCTGCTCCCTCACCTTGAGGTCCGCCAGGGCCTCTCCCGTCTCCAGCGCGCCCAGCATGTCCCGGGAAAGAACCGCCTGCATAAGGTCGTAGAAAAGATCCAGCAGCACCGTATTTTCGGCGCTTTCCTCCGCATGCACTTCCCTCTCCGCTTCCGCGCTCAAGGGCATCACCCTCAGATGCAGGCAGCGGGACGATATGGTTGTGAGAACTTTCTCAGGCGCATGCGTAATCATGGCGAAGAGCGTATTCTGCGGCGGCTCCTCCACCATTTTAAGGAGCGCATTTCCCGCGGCGGCGTTCATCTTTTCCGGCAGGTACAGCACCACCGTCCGGTAACCGCCTTCCACCGCCGACAGCGAAAGCCTGTCCAGTATGGAACGGGCCTCCACCACGGAGATGTTCCCTTGCTTCCCTTCTATGCCTATAGCCTGGTAAAGCTCGTTCTCCTTGAAGTACGGATTTGCCAGCGCCAGTTCCCTGAAAGGCACCGCAAACTGCAGTGACACAGGGTTTTTCTCCCCGGCCACGGGGAACACAAAGTGTATGTCCGGATGAATGAGCTTCTGCACCCTGGGCGACCCTCCGTACAACTCCTCCAGGAAGTTAAGGACGATGGGAAAGGCTCCCGCGCCGTCCTCTTCATGGAACAGGATTGCATGCGGAACGCGTCCGCTTTCCACCATAGAGTGAAGGGCGGAGGTTACTTCAGTATTCCCGAAAACTCTTTGCATCAGACATTACGGCTGCCCACATATCGGGCAAGTTTCGCAAGATACGATTTTTCCGGCGAATCTGAAAGAGTTGCAAGGTAGGAAATTGCTTTTTCGATGTAAAAATCCTGCTTCAGGGAGGCCTTGGCCACTCCGTCCTTCTCCATCACAAAGGCACGGATCTCCGCGGCCAGCGCAGGATTGTCCATTACGGACTTTACTTTTTCACGTATGGCCGCGGCCTCCTGAGGCGTGGCCATCTCCAGCGCGCACAAAAGCGGCTGGGTTATCTTCTGCTCCAGAAGGTCTATGCCCACGGGCTTTCCAACCTCCGCTTCCGGGGCGGAATAGTCGAAGATATCGTCCTTGATCTGGAACGCCAGGCCAAGGTTGCGGGCAAAGTTGGAAAGGGCAATCTCCACCCTTTCCGGAGCGCCTGCGGATACCGCCGCCGCCAGAGCCGAAGCCTCGAACAGCGACGCCGTCTTGCAGTAGATGATCCTGAGGTAATCTTCCTCCGTGGTGGTGGCGTCCCCAGCCTTCTGGAGCTGCAGGATCTCACCCTCGGCCAGGTCTGACAACGTTTTAGCGAAGATGCGTATCACGCGGTCCGCCTTTGACGATGAAGCCAGCACCACCTGCATGCACTTCACCAGCCAGTAGTCTCCTATGAGCACCGAAGCCTGGCCGTTAAGTATGGAGGAAACGGTTGGCGCTCCCCTACGCTGCTTGGCGTCGTCTACCACGTCGTCGTGCAGGAGGGTGGCGTTGTGAAGGAGCTCCGACGCCGCGGCAAAGCGGACGGAGTCCTCGTTTATGCTCCCGGCAGCGCCGGCACAGAGCAGCCCCAGCATGGGACGTAGCATCTTGCCGGGCCTCTTGCGGAGCATGTGGTTGGTTGCATTCAGAAGCTCTATGTCGCTCTGAAGGTAATCAACAATGAGGCGCTCCACCCGTTCTAAGTACGGATGGAGCGACTCTTTGATCTCTGTGACTTGAGCCTTAGGCTTTTCCATCAATTAGAAGAGGAAGCCCAGGGTCACCTTGAAACCACTGTAGTTCTCGAGGTCCTTGTAGTTGTTGACGACTGCCTCTTTAGCCTTGTCGCTATTGAACTGACCTTCGTCGAACATCTGGCCAAGGTTGTTGAAGAACTCGAAGGAGAGCTGGAAGTGCTCAAGGAGCTCAAGGCCAGCGCCCACGGAGAAACCGTACTCGAGTTTGTTCTTGGCTTCCTCAAGATACTGGTCTGTACCTTCCTTGAGGACGTCTGCAGCACCCTTGTACTCGCCTTCACCATTAATCAAGTAGCCAACGAAAGGCTTTGCGAAAACGAAGGGACGGAATGCAACGAGGTCAAGACCCCACTGGATGCCGATTCCCAGCTCTGCAAAACCGCTCTTGGTGTTCCAGGAAGAGGTTTCAACTTCCTTACCGGAGCCAAGTGCATCGTAGGTTTCCTTAAGGTCTGCACCCTTGATCTGATAAAGGAGTTCCGGCTGGATAGCGAAACCGAGGGGGAGGGGGAGCTTGAGAGCTACACCAACATGATACTGGTCGATGCCGGACATGTTGTTCTCGATGTTCTCTTTGTCGATCTTAGCGGTGGAAGAAGTGACACCGGCTACGATACCGATCTGAGCATTGGCAACCACTACGGAAGCAAATGCAACTGCGATGACAGCAAAAAATTTCTTCATGACAGGTTAGATATTTGAGTTAATTTTTTCTACTAAAACGTTCTTGGCCATTGCGCCCACGGTCTTGTCCACCACCTGGCCGTTCTTGAAGAACAGGAGGGTGGGGATGCTCATGATGCGGTACTGCATTGCAATCTGGTCTGCGTCGTCAACATTGACCTTGACCACGGAGATCTTGTCTGCCATTTCTTCTTCAACCTCATCAAGGATGGGAGAAAGCATGCGGCAGGGACCGCACCAGGTTGCCCAGAAGTCCACCACGACTAACTTGCTGTCCTGGAGGAGTTCCTGAAAGTTGGTATTTGTTGCTACTTTTGCCATAAATATCAATACTCTAGCATGCAAATATAAGCATTTTTTTTATATAGCGTCTTCCACAGGAAGAATATACGCCTTCATTCCAAGAAGAGGGTTTGACTTGTCAACTTCCCTCAAGCGCTCCAGGACCTTCTTTGCAAGGCCGTCTTCCATGACGGAAAACAGGGCGTGGTTCTGTGTGGGCCAGGCGTGGTTGCCAAGGTGCGGATCCCCGTCCAGGGTGCCTCTGCCGCCGGTTTCTTCCCACACTGTGTATCCCCTTTGACCCATTTCCTCAAGCAGGTTCACAATTTCCTGATTATAGGCCTGGTTGTACGCTACGAACAATGCTTTCATACACGCTATTATTTTAGATGCATTTTACTTCCGATTCGTTTCAGCCCTCGCCGCTTTTTTTGCCTTTCTTCTTTCGATGTGTTCCGTTAAGCCACAGTAAAGTACGGGGATAAGGACAAGGGTGATAAGGGTGGATATGGAAAGACCCCAGGCCACGGTGGTACCTAGACCGTTCCACATTTCAGCACCTTCTCCGCGTCCCAGGGCCATAGGCAGCATACCCAGGACGGTGGTGAGGGTGGTCATAAGGATAGGACGGAGACGGCTCCGGGCGGCGGTTACGGACGATTCCCTCACGCTCATTCCCCTCTCCTGGCAAAGGATGGTATAGTCAATTAGCACGATACCGTTTTTCACCACGATACCCAGTAGGATGATGATACCCACCATGGACATCATGCCTATTGCCATATTTGCCAGCATGTTGCCCAGCGCCACGCCGGTGAAGGCGAACGGGATGGAGAACATGATAACGAACGGACCAAGGAAGGACTCGAACTGGGAGGCCATGACCATATACACCAGGATCACGATAAGCGCCACCAGCAGTATCAGGGAGCCGAACATCTCCTGCTGCTCCTCATAGTCTCCACTTATGGCGTAGGACAGTTCCGGAGGAAGCGGCTGCGCGGCAATCATGCGGTCAATCTCTTCCACAGCCTCCGACAGTGCGGTTCCGCGGGCCACCAGGCCGGTTGCCGATATGTATCGCTCGCGGTTCTTGCGCTGGATGGTGGGCGGGACCTTGGATTCCACCACGCGACCCAGGTCACGGACCCTGATTCCCTGCCCTGCGGCATTTGTGACCAGGATATTCTCGATATCGTCCATGCTGCGGCGGAATTCCGGGGCGTAGCGCACGCGGATGTTGTACTCGTCACCGTCTTCCCTGAAGAAGGAGTTCACGGAGCCGCTCATTGCAGCGGAAACCGCGGCGGCAGCCATGGTTGACGTAAGGCCGTTCAGGGCCAGTTTTTCGCGGTCGAAGTCTACCTCGTATTCAGGGGTATAATCGTCACGGCCAAGGATTACCTGGGTGAATTTTCCGCTTTCCATCATCTGGGCGCGGTACTGCTTGGCCCAGGCTTCCGTTTCCTCAAAGTCGTAACCGTAGATTTCCAGCACTACGCGGGATGCGCCGCCGGGCCCCATGCCGCCTTCAGTTACGTTGGCCTTGCGGAGTTCCGGGAAAAGCCTGAGGTCCGCGCGGACGACATCGGCAATCTCCGATGTGGTGCGGAAGGGAATTCCCTTCTCCGCGGCCAGGGCCTTACGCTCCGTGACGGTGTGGACGTTTATGTTGAAGGAAACTATGTAGGAGCCGTTGGAACGCATGTTCGCAAAGGTGTTGCTGGCGTCCGGCTGGCCGAAGTTGTAGCTTATGACCTTTATCTCCGGGACGTCTTCCTGGATCTTTGCACAGATTTCCGCGGCCACTTCACGCGTGACGTCCTGGGCCGTACCTATGGGAAGTTCCGCCGATATGCTCACGCGGCCCTGGTCCTGGGTGGGGAAATACTCCGTCTTCATCCTAGGAAGATAGATGGCCAGCACCACGGCGAATACCACGAAAGCAATGAGCATGACCAGTTTCTTGTGGTTCATGCACCAGGCTATGAAGCGGGAATAACCTGCGGAGAGGCCGTCCAGGAACTTGTTCACGGGGGTGAACATGATGTCGTGGAACTTGCTGGTCTTGCGGTCTTTCTTGAGAAGGAGCGCGCAGAGCATGGGAACCAGGGTGAGGGCGGCGGTTGTGGACACAATCATGATGATGGACACAATCCAGCCCAGCTGGCGGAACATCATGCCGGCCATGCCCTTGATCATGGTAAGGGGCAGGAACACGCACAGCATTGTGAGCGTGGAGGCGATGACGGAAATACCCACCTCCGCCGTGCCATGCACGGCCGCCTCTTTAGGCTTCTCTCCCCTCTCAATGTGCGAGGTGACGTTCTCCAGGACCACGATGGCATCGTCCACGACCATACCGATTGCGATGGACAGGGAGCTCATGGAGATGATGTTGAGCGTGTTGCCGGAGAAGAAGAGGTACATCAGGGACGCCAGGAGGGCGATAGGGATACTCAGGACCACTATCAGGGTTCCCCTCCATCGTCCCAGGAACAGGAACACAACCAGCATAACCACCATGAAGGTGATGAGGATGGTCTCCAAAAGAGACTTGATGGTGTTGAGAATGTTTCTGGAGGAGTCAACTACCGTAGTGATCTGGATGTCTGACGGAAGGTTGTGCTCTATGGTGGCAAGGGCCTTCTTGACTTCCTTGATAACGTTCACCGTATTGTATCCGGACTGCTTCTGGATAACTATCTGGGCGCCGCGGGTGCCATTGGTGTAGGATTCCTGGGATTTCTCTTCCAGGCCGTCCTCAACGCGGGCTACGTCCTTTAGATACACTGCGCTGCCGCCGCGGTATCCCACCACAATGTCCAGCAGTTCCTGAGGATCCGCGAATTCCTTCTTGATACGCAGGGAGTAGGTGTTTGAGCCTATATCGATGCTGCCGGAAGGCACGTTGCGGTTCTCCGATGCTATTGTGGACGATATGCCGGTGATGGTGAGGCCGTATGCCTCAAGCTTGGTAGGGTCGCAGTAGACCTTGATTTCGCGGTTGGGGGCGCCGTTCACGGACACCGTACCCACGCCGGAAACGCGGGCCAGAGGGGTTGCCACGCGGTCTTCAAGTATCTTGTCCAGGGCACTCACGCTCTGGTTAGCGGTACAGGCCAGGATCATGATGGGCATGTCATCGGCGCTGAACTTGAAGATGGTGGGGTTGGTGGCTCCGTCCGGGAGGGAGCTCTTTATCATGTCCAGCTTGTCGCGGACGTCGTTGGTGGCCACCTCTATGTCCACACCGTACTGGAACTCCAGGGTGAGGATGGACACGTTCTCCCTGGAGGAGGACGATACGTTCTTGAGGTTGGCTATGGAGTTGAGGGAGTTCTCCAGCAGCTTGGTGAGGTTGGTCTCCACGTCTTCCGCGCTGGCACCCTGGTAGGAGCTCATGACCATGATGGTATTGGACTCCATGTCCGGATAGTTGTCTACCGGAAGTTGCACAAGGGCGAACACGCCCATGATTGCAAACGCCAGGAATAGCAGGGCGGTGGTTACAGGTTTGTTGACCGCTGTTCTGTAAAGGCTCATAACACGTTCACCTTTATGCCGTCCTTAAGAGTTGTCTGGCCCTTTGTAACCACCTTCTGGCCGTCCTGGAGGCCTTCCAGGATTTCGTAGGTCTGGCCCAGATGGCGGCCAAGGGTTACGGGAACGTAGCTTACCGTGCTGTCATCGTTCAGGACATACACGAACCTCTGGCCGGTGCCTTCCATGCGGACCACGGCGTTGTCCGGAACCACCACGTGGCTAAGGGAACCGAAGTCCACGGTGACGCGGGCGTACATTCCCGGACGGAGGGCGCGGTCGCTGTTGGGGACCAGGACCTCGGCCTTGAAGGTGTGCGTGGCGGCGTCGATGGTTGGATACAGGCGCTCCACCCTGCCGTTGAAGGTGCGGCCCGGGAGGGCGTCCACGGTGAGTTTTACGCCATCGCCCTTCTTGATCTTTGTATATTCACTTTCGGATATACCCACGAGCATCTTCACGGGGCATACCTGCTGCACGGTGAAGATGGGGGCGCTCATGGAGAACATGTCTCCCTGGTCGAAGTTACGGGCCGTGACGTAGCCGGTAATGGGGCTGCGGAGGATGGTGTTCTCCTTCACGTTCTCGTAATTGGTCTTGCGCACCTTGTAGTTGAGTTCCGCGGCCTCGTAGTCGCTCTGGGCAACGCCGCCCTGCTGGTACAGGGTCTGGAGGCGCTTGAACTCCGCCTCGTCATTGCGCACCTGAAGCTCAAGCTGCTGCATCTGAAGGCGGTCCATCTCTGCAAGTATCTGACCCTTGGACACATAGTCCCCTACCTCAACGTTTATCTTGCGTATGCGGCCTGCGCTCTGTGGCATTATGTTGTTCACGGCATAGGCCTCGATGGTGGAGGAATACACGCTTTCCTGAGGGACGGACTTGGTCTGGGCCTCAGTGATCTCTACGTTGGGGACTGCGGGAGCGGCGGCCATTGCGCCCGGCCCCTGCTGCTGCGTCTTTCCCTGATTGCCTGCGCAGGAGACCGCAGCGGCCACCGCCAGCACTGTGAATAAGCTTCTATTCATATGTTTTTTCTTCGTTATAATCGTAACCTAACGTCTGCTCCAGGCCCGCCTTCGCAAGCACGAAGTTGTACACGGCCTGATATACCTGGAGACGTGTCTGGGTAAGGGTAAGCTCCGTGTTGTTGAGGTCCGTGAGCGTGCTCTTTCCCACCTGATAGCTCTTGAGAGCAATGTCAAAGGCTTTCTCCGCACTTTCCAGCGCGTCCTTCGCCGCGTCGTAAGTCTTGAGGGAGGTATCCATTGTGGACAGGCTCTGGCGTATGGAAATGCGTGTCTGGCGCTCCGCGTTGAGCCTCTGGTATTCCAGCTCCTGGGCCTGCACCTGGGCCTGCTTTATGGCGTGATAGCGCTGCCCGCCGGCAAAGATGGGGATGCTCAGGGAGATTCCCAGATATGAGTACGGAGTCCACTGGTAGTTCTTGAAGTCGTAGTCCTCCGACATTGCGTTGTAGTTGTATGCGAAGTTGAGCGCAAGCGTAGGAAGGCTGGCATACTGCTGCATGCGTATCTGGCGGGCCAGCTGCGAGGCCTGCAGTTCAAGTTGCCTCAACTGGGAGTTCCTTTCAAGGGATGCCTCGCCGCCTTCCACTATCTGGCGGAACATCTCCTCCGAATAATCGTCAAGGGTGCCCTGTACGTCGATGGGCCTGTCCAGATCCAGGCCTATCACAGCCTTGAGCTGCCACAGGGCCAGCTCTATTGCGTTTTCCGCATTGTAAAGGTTGGGTATTGCCGCGGCCAGCGTACTCTTTGCGCGGGTGAAGTCAAGCTCGGAAGCCTTCTGGGCGTTGTAACGCATTTCCGTGAGCTTGTAGTTCTCCATTGCATTATCGTACACCGCATTGTATACATCGTAAGAGGCCTTGGCCATGAGCACGGCGAAATAGGCCTGCTTAACGGAAGTGACCATACCCAGACGGGATTCCCGGGCCTGCTCCACGGCCAGCTCCACCTGGTCCCCGCTAAGGGAAAGGCTTTCCCACAGCTGCACGTTCACAAGGGGCATCGAGGCATTGATGCCGGCGCTCAGTGTATTTGCACGGCCCACCTCGATTCCGCCGCTGCTTGAGGACGATGTTCCCGTATCCTCCGCCGGCTTGGGTACGTACGGCGCAATGTCCGGGTGCTTCTTCAGGAACTCGCCAATATAATAGTCGTAAGGCTCCAGGGCCGATGTGAACATGGACGCCATGCCGCCTCCGCCGGAACCGCTGCCGGAACTGCCGCCGCCCATGTACATCACCTGTTTCTTGATGGTATGCTGGAACGATGCGGAACCATTTATCTGAGGGAACAGGGACGCGTACGACCCCTTCTGTGCATATTGGCTGCGGGTGACCTCAAGGTCTGCCACCTTTACGGAAACGTTCTCCGACAGGGCTATCCTGAGGGCGTCGTCAAGGGACAGTACAAGGGTGCTGTCCTGCGCCGGAGCTTCCTGATACTGAGCCAAAGCCGCCATGGGGAGGCAAAGGAGCAGTACGGTAGTAATTCTTCTTAACATATACATATAATAAGCCGCGAATTTACTGCAAAAATTGCACCCGCGAAAGCATACTCTGCGAAAAAAAGCATATCTTTGCAATATGGAGTATTTGATTGTACATTGGAACATAGATCCCGCCATACTTCACATAGGCGGATTTGAGCTCAGATGGTACTCGCTGCTGTTCGTGAGCGGCTTCATCCTGGGCTGGTTCATCATGAAGAGTTTCTTCCAGAGGGAGAAGATAGACGTGAATCTTCTTGACCCGCTTCTGTATACGCTTCTCATCTGCACCATAGTGGGCGCACGCCTGGGCCACTGCATCTTCTACCAGCCGGACTACTACTTCGGCTCATGGAAGGGTTTCTGGGAGATTTTCATGCCCTGGAAGGGCGGCCTTGCCAGCCACGGCGGCACCATAGCCATCATCCTTGGCCTCATCTGGTATGCAAAGAAATATGGCCCCAAGAACCACTTCGACCTCATGTGGCTCTTTGACCACCTTGTGATTCCCATCGCATTCGCGGCCTGCTTCATCCGCCTCGGAAACCTCTTCAACAGCGAGATTTACGGCAATCCCACGGACCTCCCCTGGGGCTTTGTGTTCGAGCGCAACGGAGAAACCGTTCCCTGCCACCCCACCCAGCTTTACGAAGCCGGCACATACCTCCTCCTTGGCTTTGTGCTTTATGCCCTATACAAATGGAACCTGGACAAGATGTACCGCGGCTCCTTCGTAGGCATCTTCATGATAGTGTGCTTCGGCAGCCGCATCCTCATCGAGTTCGTCAAGAACCCCCAGGTTGCCTTTGAAGAGAACATGGTACTGAACATGGGTCAGATCCTCTCCATCCCCTTCGTCCTCCTTGGCATAGGCTTCCTCATCTGGGCCTACACCAAAAAGATTCCCGCCCGCGCCGTGCATCCGGAGGCCGCTCCCAAAAAGAAAGAGGCCACGCACTACGCGCGGCCCCTGTAGCACCAGCTGCGCCAGGCATTACGCGTATTTGCCCCATAATGCGTAACAGGTGGCTCCCCCGAGCCACCTGTTACACGTTTAAGCCTCTTATTGCGTAATGCCTGGCTTATTTTTATTCTTTTCTAACGCGTTTTACAGAGTGTTTCAATGATAGCAAAGGTCACATCTCGGGCACGTTCACCCTTCAGTATTGTCGCTAACATATATAGACCTCTTTCAGAGAATACTTTTGTTGAATTGCGGTTCATCACAGACACATTTGTGGAGGAATTTTTTAACCGCAAATCTTGCAACTCTTTCATATTCAATTCAAACATATAGCTTGGAGGAAACTTGTCCGGGTTGTTCCTAACTGCCCGGTTCACATCTTTCGTTTCTACTCCGTAAAGAGCGGCGACATCTGCATCAGCAATCACTTCCACACCACGAATTACTGCAATCTTGTCTTCCACATCCCGGATACTCACCGGAAACATACTCGGTTTCTTTACAATTGAATCACTCATATGATAAATAGTTACTAGACCATGTTTTGGTTTTACAAAGTAAGCATAAATCACTTTTAAGGTAACCTCAAATCATAAGTATGATTCATAATTGTAAATTCTAAACAATCAGCCACTTAACGCGTAATGTCAAAAAAAAGCGAGTGGCTCAAACCACTCGCTACACATTTAAGGCTTTTTTGCGTAATGTCTGGGTGCCTAGTCGCGGATTGCTGCAATGCCGGGGAGGATCTTGCCCTCGATGGCTTCAAGCATGGCGCCGCCGCCGGTGGAGACGTAGCTCACCTTGTCGGCATAACCCATCTGGGTGACTGCTGCCACGGAGTCGCCGCCGCCTACCAGGGTGTATGCACCGTTCTTGGTGGCTTCTGCCAGGTCTTCTGCAATCTGCAGGGTGCCCTTTGCGAAGTTAGGAAGCTCGAACACGCCCACGGGACCGTTCCAGAGGATGGTCTTGGAGTTCATGATGATCTTCTTCCAGTTCTCAAGGGATTCCGGAGATGCATCCATGCCTTCCCACTCGTCAGGAATCTGGTCGATGGGGAATATCTTGCGAGGAGTGTCGTTGTCGAATGCCTGGCCGCAGACGGTTGCTACGGAAAGGCTCAGGTTCACGCC
>CAMJJZ010000036.1 GCA_946406275.1 uncultured Bacteroidales bacterium
CCCTAAGCTAAGGCTTGGGGTATTTTACCGTGAAGCAGGCGCCGCCAAGGGTGAAGGAGCGGTTGTAGGAGATGGTGCCGCCGCAGTGCTCCACTATACGGCTGCAGATGGCAAGGCCAAGGCCGGAGCCGCTGGTCTTGGTGGTGAAGTCAGGGGTAAAGATCTTGTCCTGGTTCTGTTCCGCCACGCCGGGGCCGTTGTCTTCCACCACGATGTCGTAGAAACCATCGTCAGAGGAGTTCCTGACGGCTACCACGATGTGCTTGTCGCCGCTGTTCTCTTCCACGGCCTGAATAGCGTTGGTGAGAAGGTTCACCACCACGCGGGTGAGCTGCGGGCGCGGTGCCTTCACTATGGCACCGGCAAGGCCGAAGTAGTCTACTTTGACATCGTCCCTGGAGTCGAAGAGTTCCACTTCCTGGCGGACCAGGGCGTCAAGGTCTATGGTCTCCGGCTTCTGGTCGTACATCTTGGCGAAGGTGGAGAACTGGTCGGCGGAATCGGCCAGGAGGTCTACGTGGTAGAGGACGGTCTGGGCCACCTCGTCGAAGCGGTCTTCCCACGCCGGGTTGCCTGATGACTTCATGCGCATGAGCATCTGGAGCTGAAGCTTGATGGGCGTGAGAGGGTTCTTGAGGTCGTGGGCGACGCGGCGGGCCATATCCGTCCAGGCTTTGTCTCGCTCCACCTGGGCAAGGCGGCTGGAGCTTTCGCGGAGGTCAAGCACCATGCGGTTGTACGCTTCCACCAGAGGCGTAATCTCGTCCTCGCCCTCGTAAGAAAGGGTTTCCAGCTTGTCCACGTCGGTGACTTTCATCTTGCGGCTGAGCTCGGAGATGGGCTTGAACATGCGGCTCACAACCTCATAGGTGATGATCCTTGCCACAAGGAGCAGCAGAAGGAAGATGGTGATTACCGTGGCGATATGCTTTACTGCCTCAGCCTCGAAGTTCTGGGTGGTGTCCGTGAACGGGGCCGACAGTATGGCAATCATTTCCGAATTGCTGTTGAACACGGGCGCGTACATGGAGTAGAAACTGCGCCTGCCGCCCTTTTCTTTCTGCAGGAAGAAGCGCTTGTTTGCGTAAACTATGTTGTAGTAGGCCTTCTGGTCAAGCCTCTGGCCAAGGACCATGCGCTCATAGACTTCCGGCGTGGTGCTGAACACCATGCGGCCGGAGATGTCGAACAGGGTGATGTCGCAGCGGAGGCTGTTGCCCACGCCCTCGACCTCGTTCCTTACGCCCACGGTGCGGAGCTGATCGTCAGAATATACCATACGGAGACGCTCCTGCATCATGCCCTGAAGGGTGTTGATGCGGGATGTCATCACGCTCTCCATCTCTGCCAGATTGCGCTTGTAAACGAACCACACGCTGAATCCGGCCATTGCCACAAGAGTGAGGAAGAGAGACGTATAGAGCACCAGGGTTATCCTGTTCTGATAGTAGCGGGGACTGCCGCTGCGGCGCTTGCCAAGACACAGCACGGACAGCAGCAGGAAAGCCGCTATGGCCAGCATGAAGCCGGATACGACATAGTCTAGGGCGCTTGTACGCGGCCTGGAGATAACAACCACCTCTCCTTCGGAAACGTTATGTACAAAATGGCACCATCCTTCCTGGTAGAAATGCCCGTCACTTATGCTGCTGAACCTGCCGGTGCAGAGTGTGGGATAACCGTAGGCACCCTTATACTGTGACAGGCGGTCATCTATATACTTTGCCCAGGAATACACGCTGGGCATGCTTATGCGTCCGGGCTCCGATATGCCCAACAGCCTCAGATAGCCCCTGTCCTCCCTGTTGTGCTTGGATTCGACAGAAACCAGGAGGGACGTTGGACCGGCGCCCTGTACGTACCAAGTAAATAAGCCTGTATATGCCACGCGCCCGTTTCCAAGGGCCGTGTAGAAGAAATGCGAGTTCTCCGCCAGGCGCACTCCGGAGCGGATACGCTCCTGGAACAGGGCGTTGGACGCCAGGTTGGAGCCCGTCTGGAGGATGGAAATGTCGTAATCCTGCGAGATACGGCCCATGTAGTTGCCCACAAGGCGTCCGCGAATAATCTCCGCACTGCCGTCAACCGCCGACAGCGCGCCGAACATCTGATCTGACGATATTGCTCCTTCAACGACGCGCAGTTGCATTTCCAGGGCCACGTCCCTGTCCATTGCAAGGCGGTTTGCCCATACGTCCACGCGGCGCTCCTCCTTCCGGAATCCCATGGTTGCGGTAAGGGACACGAAGTAGATTCCCAGCGCGGCCGCAAACAGCGCCCTGGCCGGGACGGTGAACACATCGTACCTTATTCCAAACAGGGAATGGACCAGCGGAGACAGCATCTGCACCATTGGCGGCACGGTGAGCGCCAGCGCTATGAACGACAGGTATACAAGCCCGGAATACCATGTGAGCCTGGATACCTTGTAAAGCTCCAGGTTAATGTCCGAGTTAACATTGATGCTGCGGAAAGCCAGGAAGAAATACGCAACGATTCCCACCATAAACAGAACTCCCAGCGCCAGCAGGAGCGCTTTTCCCACGGGGGAATTCTTTCTCCTGGTCTCTTTGGTAAGGGTCCATCTAGCAATGTAGAAATCCATCACCAGCAGCACTATGAGGGTGTTTATGATAATGACGGCACCAAGCGAATACAGTACGGAACCGTCCGCATACACCAGCGGCGAGAATATCTGGGCCGATGCTCCCGCATGCCTCCCCCTGAAGTACATCCACACCAGCATGGCCGTCTGAGCAAGGGCAACCACGGTGAGCCACAACACCGACGGCTGGGCGCTGAGCCACAGCATCATTCCGGCGATGAACAGGATCACGGCCAGCAGCTGCAGTGCGGAGTTATGGCCTCCGGACACCACGTCTATCTTTTCCGATACCAGTTTGAACAGCGGCACCTCTCCCACCATTACGGGGATACCCACGCTGGTGGAAAGGGGCTTGATGGAGTAGCGGTCGTCCAGTTTGAGGCTCCTGTTCACGCCGTTGAATGAGCCGGCGCGGAGCTCGTTCACCACTTCCAGGCCAGCGATTATGCGGACATCGTCCTGGACGTAACTCTTTTCAAGGTACCATTTGGGGCCGTGGTTGGCAAAGACCCAGTTCTCTGGGATATCTGCCAGAGGGGAAACGGCGTCTCCGC
Organism: uncultured Bacteroidales bacterium; assembly: GCA_946406275.1. Next base: position 3,160 of record CAMJJZ010000036.1, read on the forward strand.
GGGATTCGCCCAGGCGGCGGACTATGGCGCGGGAACGGATATCGTCACTTCTTATGGGGAACTGGTTGGCCCAGCTCTGGAGGGTGTCTTCAACATAACGGTACACCACCATATCTGACGGAAGGCCTTCCAGGGTGAGCCAGGTGCCGTTTTCACTGGACGATGCCACCTGAATGGCATCTTCCAGTATGGCCAGGCGCTGCTCCACCCTCTTCCCAAGGGTTATGGCATAGGACTCGTTATCCGACGTGGTGTAGGTAAGCATGGAAGCGCCCACCAAAGCCGCGGCAACTCCCATGAGCACCACGGATACCCATTGCCGTATGGTCCTGCTTTTATTCATGATGGTAAGGCTCTCCCTTTAATATTGTGCATGCGCGATACAGCTGCTCTGCAAAAATCGTTCTAACCATCTGGTGGGAGAAGGTCATTTTGGAAAGAGATATCTTTCCCGCGGCCCTGGCGTAGACCTCCGGCGAGAAACCGTATGCCCCGCCAATCACGAACACTAGGCCTTTGGAGCCTCCGGAAAGCTGTTTCTCCAGCCACGATGCAAACTCCGTGGAGCGCATCTGCTGGCCGCGTTCGTCCATCAGAATAACAGTGTCCTGCTGCCCTACCTGCCTGAGTATCAGCTCTCCTTCCTTCTGTTTAATCTGCTCTTCCGTCAAGGACGATACCTTCTTGAGCTCCGGGATTTCTTCTACGGCGAAGGGTACGTAATGCCTTAGCCTGGAGGCATAAAGATCCAAGCCTTCCTTTACCCAGGGAACGTCAGTTTTCCCTACCGTAAGAAGTTTTACATTCATTGGCACAAATGTAAATATTCGGCGCGGATTTTGCAAGAAAGATGCCCTGGATGAAAAAGATTAAACTCATAATATGGCTTGGAGCATTACTTCTTGCTGCTCCCTCCTGGGCACAGGTCCAGAAGACTCCAGCCATGCAGTCTTTCGCCCCGTCTCCGGACGGTGACTTCGCCGTATTCAATTCAATCACAAAGTATCTCAAGGCAGGAGATGCCGCATCCCTATCCAGCTGGTTTGCAGACAATCTTGACGTCACAATCATCTCTACCCAGAGAAACTGCTCCCGCAGCCAGGCCCGCCAGATACTCCGCACCTTTTTCTCCGCATACACCCCGCGTTCCTTCGAAGTAACGCACAAGGCATCCGAAGCCAACAAAAAGTATCTCATAGGTGTACTCAACGCCGGCGGGGAACTCTTCCAGGTAACAATCTACGCCACCTCCCCGTCATCCGGTGGCACATATAAGATTCAGCAACTGGCAATCACCCGCCAAACCGCCGCTTACTAGTTTTCCGGCAAATACCTGAAAACGCTCGAGTGCAAAAAAAGCCAAAAAACGGCAAATATGCACGCGAGGCGGGTTTTGAATGCCGGCTCGAGTGCAAAAACAGCCAAAAACAAGCAAAAATGCACGCGAGCACTTTCGGCGCCGGCGAGCAAGGAAGTGAGTTGCTGGTGGCTGGGGAGCTAGAGACGTGCTATTGCCCGGGCAACCTGCTCCAGCAGCCACTTGGGGGTGGAGGTGGCGCCGCAGACGCCTACGGTGGAGAGGCCGGCGAACCATTCCGGGAGAATCTCGGAAGGGCCGCCTACAAGGTAGGTTCGGGGGTTGAAACTGCGGCAGAGGTCACTCAGGACCTTGCCGTTGGAGGAGGCTTTGCCGGCCACGAACACTATGGCGTCGTGGGAGGAGGCAAAGGACTCCAGCTGGGCGTGGCGGGATGCCACCTGGGCGCAGATGGTGTCGTTAACCTTGACCTGGGCGCCGCTTTGGCGGAGCATGGTGCAGATTTCCTGATACTCTAGCGGGCTTTTGGTGGTCTGGGAGAAGATCTCAACGGGCTGGGAGATGTCTATCTTTCCGCTTTCCAGGGCTTCCGTGAGCATGGCGGCGTCTTCAACCACCACGGCGTCTCCACCAACCTGGCCAAGGAGGCCAAGGACTTCCGCGTGACCAACTCGCCCAAAGATAATCACGGTGCCGTGAAGGCCGTCTGTGTGCAGGCGGGCATACGCATCCCTGATGCGTGCCTGAAGCTTAAGCACCACGGGACATGTGCAGTCTATCACAGCCAGATTTCGGGAACGGGCGGCGGCGTATGTTGCCGGCGGCTCTCCGTGGGCCCTCACAAGGACCGACGACCCTTTCGGGACGTCGTCCACGGACGCCACTGCCTCAAGGCCGCGGTCTCCCAGGCGGGTGAGTTCCGCCTCGTTGTGTACTATGGCGCCAAGGGAATACAGCTTTCCTCCCCCGTCCAGATACTGCTCTGCACGGGAAATGGCCCGGATAACCCCTCCGCAGAAGCCGGAGCCGGGATCAGTCTCAACTTTTAGCATAGGATGCCGAAGCGGCCCTGGATGAGGCCCTGAACCCAGACGAGTTCCTCGTGAAGGTTCATGTCAGTGTTGTCCAGGACAAAGGCGTCAGGGGCCTGGGTAAGGGGCGATGCCTCGCGGTGGGAATCGATATAATCCCTTTCGCGAAGGTTGGCGAGGACCTCTTCGAAGGTAGGGTTCTGGCCTTTTGCAAGCATCTCGTCCAGGCGGCGCTGGGCGCGGACCTTTTCATCGGCCGTCATGAAGATCTTGAGCTCCGCGTTGGGGAACACTGTGGTGCCTATGTCCCTGCCGTCCATTATTACGCGGCCGCCGGCGGAGAAGCCGTGCAGCTTGTTGTCCACGAAGTTGCGTACCCACGGAATAGCGCTTACCGGACTCACGTGGGACGATACTTCCAGCGTGCGGATTTCCGCCTCTATGCAGCGCTCACCAAGGAAGAGCTTGGTTGCGCCGTCTATGCTGCGGAAATAAAGGTCCAGGGTGTCTATGACTGCCTTGAGGCCGGGCTCATCTATTGAGCCGTCTGCGGCTATGAGACCGTTTTCCATGGCGTACAGGGTTACGCCCCTGTACATTGCACCACTGTCCAGATACAGGAAGCCGAAGGCTCCTGCGACCATCTTTGCGAAGGTACTTTTTCCCGTGGACGAGCAGCCGTCCACCGCAATAATAATATCAGGAATGTTCATGATACAAAAATAAATAATTTTTACGATATTTGCATAAATAACAGTATTCCCATGAAAGTTCTTGTAATTGACGACGAGCGCGCCATCCGCTACTCCATGAAAGAGATTCTGGAGATGGAAAGCTACGAGGTGGAAACGGCAGAAAACGGCGAGGAAGGACTCTCCAAGGCAGAAAAGGAAAAGTACGACGCCATTTTCTGCGACATCAAGATGCCGGTCATGGACGGCACGGAAGTCCTGGTGAAGGCAATAGAGGCGGGCATTGAATCTCCGGTGATCATGGTCTCCGGCCATGCGGACATCCAGACCGCCGTGGACTGCATCAAGAAGGGCGCCTTCGACTTCATCGAAAAGCCCCTGGACCTCAACCGCATACTCATCACCCTCAAGAACGCAACGGACAAGGCAAACCTTGTCTCCCAGACAAAGATCCTCAAAAAGAAAGTCTACGGCCAGCAGATGATAGGCGAGTCGGAAGGCATCAAACACGTAAGGGAAATCATAGACAAGGTGGCCCCCACGGATGCCGGCGTGCTCATCACCGGCCCCAACGGCTCCGGCAAGGAGCTGGTGGCCCGAGCCCTGCACCAGCAGAGCCAGCGCTCCATGATGCCGTACGTGGAAGTGAACTGCGCCGCAATCCCGTCTGAGCTCATCGAGAGCGAGCTTTTCGGCCACGAGAAGGGATCGTTCACATCGGCAATCAAGCAGCATAAGGGTAAGTTCGAGCAAGCCGACGGCGGCACCCTCTTCCTGGACGAAATCGGTGATATGTCCCTTGCCGCACAGGCAAAGGTGCTGCGCGTGCTGCAGGAAAGGCGCATCTCCCGCGTGGGGTCGGACAAGGATATCGTGGTAAACGTAAGGGTAATCGCCGCCACCAACAAGAACCTGCAGGAAGAAATCGTCAAAGGAAACTTCCGCGAGGACCTGTACCACAGGCTCAGCGTCATCGTCATAAAAGTCCCCACCCTGGACGAAAGGAAGGACGACATTCCCCTCCTGGTGGCCCATTTCCTGGACCAGATATGCTCGGAAAGCGCAATGCCCAGGAAGGAGTTCTCCAAGGAAGCCATCAACCTTCTGGTCCAGAAGTCCTGGACTGGAAACATCCGCGAGCTCCGCAACGTGGTTGAGCGCCTGCTCATCCTGGGCGGAAATCCGGTAAGCGCACAGGACGTGAAAGACTATGTAATCTAAGCAATGGCAAAGAAAGGCTGGAAAATACTCAGGAACGTAGTCATCGGGATACTGGCGTTTATCCTGGTGCTTCTTGTAGCTCTGCAAATCCTTCTGAGGCCGTCGGTCCTCACGGGCCTGGTGAACAAGTACGCGCCGCAGTTCGTGGAAGGCAACATAGAGTTCAGCAGCATTCGCACAAGGCTCATCAAGAGCTTCCCGTACGCCAGCGTGGAGGCGGAGAACCTGAACATAACCTACCCTCACGAAAGGTACGCCCGCTTCGACTCCATCTATCCGCCCTCCGGCAGCCGTTTCAGCCTCATGAAGGCTGGTAACCAGAGGGGCGTGGAAAGCGGCATCGACACCCTGGCATCCATCAGAAGGGCCTATGTGGCCGTCAACTACGTGAACCTGGTGAAAGGCCAGATAGACATACGCAGCGTGGAGCTGGAAAGGCCACGCATCTTTGCCCATTACTTCGATTCCACGGCCGCCAACTGGGACATTTTCCCTACCGGCGCCAGCGAAGATACCACATCGTCCGGAACCGCGGACATCAAACTCCACAAGGTGAACCTGAGCGGAAAGCCGTTCATAGTGTTCACCAACCCGCAGGACACCGTACATCTGATGATCCGCGCCAAGGAGCTTGACCTGGACGGCAAACTTCCCCTTGCCGATATCTGGAAAACCAACGCCACCCTTGCGGTAGACTCACTTTTCGTCTCCGGCCGTCTGCCGGCAGACACCCTTGCACTTGGCCTCACCAACCTCAACCTGGACATGGCCAAGCGCAGGATTCAGCTTGACGCCAACGCCAGGGCAATGCTCCGCACCAACAGCTTCGGACGCCTCCGCGTTCCCATCCACCTGGACGGCGACGCCACCATTCCCAAGGCCCCTGAAGGCGAGTTCGCCGCCAACGTGCACAGCCTCACCGTAGGCTTATCGGCCCTGGAGTTAAAGGCCAAAGGAGACATCCTGAGCCATAAGAATGGCATAGACATGGACGTTGACGCCGCCATAGAGGACTGCCCCATAGGCGACATCATCAAGGAATACAAGGAAAACATCCCGGCTCTCAAGAAAATCCGTGACACGGACGCCAGAATAAGCCTGGACGCCCATGCGGAGGGCACTTATTCCAAGGACGAGATTCCGGCCATCAACGCCAAGCTGCTCATCCCCCAGTCCATGGTGGACATAGAGGGCGTGGGCCGCAAGGGCATGCTGGCCCTTGACGCAGACGTGGTTACGGACAACAGCTCCCGCCTGGACGCCGCCGTGCATAAGCTTCAGGCCGATATTGCCGGAGCCAAGCTCAACATTAGCGGCAACGGCTGGGACCTCCTGGGAGAAGACCCGGAGATGGCTGTTGACGGCACCATCCGCGCAAGGGTTGATTCCATCACCAGGGCGTTCCTGAAAGACATTCACGGCCAAGGAATCATCAAGGGAGACATCCACGGGAAGGCCAAGTTCTCCCAGCTGAACCTCCAGAGTATTGGCTACGCCAACATAGACTGCGACCTCTCCGGCAACGACCTCCGCGTAGACATGCCCAAGGACTCCGTCCACGCCTTTGTGAACAGCATCCAGCTCAACGTGGCCACCGCCGGCAACAAGATTGACAAGAGCATCCGCCAGGGCGCCCGCATCCTTTCCCTCAAGGGGGATATCGACACACTCAACGTCACTTACGGGGCCGATGTCTTCGCCCGCGGCAGCAACCTCCGGATACTGGCCCAGAACTCGGCGGATATCCTCAAGGGCGGCAAGGAACTCACTCCCCTCATGGGCGTGCTCAAGGTAGACCGCCTGTCCCTCAAGGACCTGGACGGCGTTGAAATGGCCCTCAAGGGCAATACGGATCACTTCCGCATCATGCCGCCGGCCAAAGGAGAGAAGAGTCCCACCATCAAGCTCACTACGGACAACGAGGCCATAGCCGCCATCATGGAAGGCAACGCCTTTGCCATGAAGAACCTGTCGGCAAACATATCGGCCCGCCAGCATATCACCAACGAAAAGTCCAAGAAGGAACGCAGGAATCACCTGCTGGATTCCCTCCAGAGGGTATATCCCGGCACCCCGCGTGACTCCCTCTTCCGCAAGGCACGCATGGAGAGGATGGCCCGCGAACTCAAGGACGATTTCGCCAGCGCGGACGTAATGCTGTCCATGTCCAAATCGTCCCAGCAGATGGCCAGGCAGTGGGACTTCAACGGAAGCCTGGGTCTGGACCTGGTACGCGCCTACTTAAAGGACTTCCCCATCACTCCGGAGATTACGGACATCAAGGGTGACTTCTCCAACGACAAGGTCGATATCGAGAACCTCACCGTCACCGCCGGGCAGTCGGATCTTTCCGCCAGCGCCAATGTAAGCGGCATCCGGAGGCTCCTCACCGGCCGTGGAAAGCCCTACATAAAGGCCGATGCCAATATAATCAGCGACTACATCGACGCCAACGAGCTCATGCGGGCATATGCCCAGTTCGCACAGAGCCAGGTGAAGGATTCAACAGAGGCCCAGCCGGTGGACTCCACGTCGGAGAGCATCGCCGGGACCAACCTAATCGTCCTTCCTTCCAACTTGGAGGCCAACGTGATGCTGGAAGGCCACGGAATCAAGTACGACAGCCTCATGGTGGACTGGGTGGCCGCCGATATAGCCATGCGTGACCGCACCCTCCAGATAACAAACGCCCTGGCCGCCTCCAACATGGGAGACCTGTACGTGGAAGGCTTCTACGCCACCCGCGCCAAGGACGATATCAAGGCCGGATTCGACCTCAACATCGTTGACATATCGGCAGAAAAGGTGCTCACGCTGTTCCCGGACGTGAAGAAGGAAATGCCCATCATGAACTCCTTCTCCGGAGACCTGGACATGGAGATAGCCGCCACCACGGAGATAGACACCACCATGAACCTGATACTTCCCACAATTGACGGTATCATGCGGTTCACCGGCAGCCAGCTGGCCCTCAAGGACAGCAAGGAGTTCACCAAGATTGCGAAGCTCCTGCTGTTCAAGGACAACACAAAGGCCGTGATAGACAACATGTCCGTGGCGGGAATGATCCGTAACAATACCGTGGAGGTGTTCCCGTTCGTTCTGGCCGTAGACCGCTATGTGCTTGCCGCAAGCGGCGTCCAGAGCCTTGACGAGAAGTTCAAGTACCACATCTCCGTGATACGTTCGCCTCTGGTGGTGAAGTTCGGCCTCAACGCATGGGGTGACGATTTCAACCACATTAAGTACGGCCTTGGCAAACCGCTGTACACCACGCCCAACGTGCCCGTGTTCACCAAGCAGCTGGACACCGTGCAGTACAACCTTGTGGCCGCAATCCACAACGTGTTCGAGCTTGGCGTTGAGAAGGCCATCGCGGAGAACACCAGCCAGAACTTCATCCAGGAAGGCAAGGCCCGCGCCGGCTTCGACGTCCAGATAGACACCGTGGCCATGGACGACATAATCATGGCCCAGGTCCAGAGCATGGAAGGCATGACCGGCGACGTAGTTGAACGCGTTGCCGCCCGCCGCGAAGCCCTCCGCCAGGAAGTCCTCGCCCTGGAAGAAAAGTACGCCGCCCCCGCTCCTGCAGAGGCAGAAAAGAAGGATGACTGATACAGAACAATATTTAGAGGTTTCCATCCGTCTTGACCCCTTCTCGGAAGAGATGGCGGAAATCCTCATGGCAGAACTCGGGGAACTCCCCTACGATTCCTTCGTCACGGAGGAGCCATTCCTCAAGTGTTATATCCAGCGGGAGCAGTACAGGCCATCGGACCTAAAGGTGGTCCTTAGCGGCTATGACTGCGTGGCCGGCTTCAATGCCGTGATGGTGGAAGGCCGCAACTGGAACCGCAACTGGGAGTTGTCCTTCCAGCCCATAGTGGTGGACGGCATCGTAACGGTAAAGGCACCTTTCAACACGGACGTCCCGCGTACGCGCTATAATATATGGATAGACCCTCAGATGGCATTTGGCACAGGTTATCACCATACTACATATATGATGATGCAGCGGCTGCTGGCCCTGCCCGTGCGCGGCAGCTATGTCTG
>CAMJJZ010000037.1 GCA_946406275.1 uncultured Bacteroidales bacterium
TGGCTTTGATCTGCTTGTAGATCTTAACGGAAGCCTCATAGGCACCAAGCTCCTTAACCTCAGCGGCGAGGATGGTGATGTCCTTCTTGTCAATGTTCAGGCCCTTGGCGGCGAGAGCGGCCTCGAGGTCCATTGTGGTAACGGAACCATAGAGTTTGCCAGCCTCGGAGACTTTGGCCTTGATTTCAAGCACCTGGGCGCCAAGAGTGGCTGCGAGAGCCTCTGCATCGGCAACCAGCTTTGCTTCCTTGTGAGCGCGCTGACGGAGTGTCTCTGCGTGCTGCTTCTTGACGGACTCTGTTGCAACAGTGGCGAAGCCCTGAGGCACCAGGTAGTTCATTGCATAACCGGCCTTTACTTTGACAATTTCACCGGCGTAGCCGAGGTTGGCCACATCTTTCTTAAGCAAAATTTCCATAAGGCAGATTATTTAAGAAGGTCAGTAACATAAGGAAGCAGGGCGAGGGAACGCGCACGCTTGATAGCCTGGGCGACCTTGCGCTGGAACTTCAGGGAAGTACCGGTGATACGGCGGGGAAGGATCTTACCCTGCTCGTTCAGGAACTTCTTGAGGAACTCAGGATCCTTGTAATCTACATACTTGATACCGGCTTTCTTGAAGCGGCAGTATTTCTTCTTGCGAACCTCCACGGTAGGGGGATTCAGGTAGCGGATTTCTTTATTTTCGTTTGCCATAGTTGTGTCCTCCAAAATTATTCAGCAGCGGGAGCTTCTTCGGCGGCGGGAGCAGCCTTGGCAGCCTTGTTTGCGCGACGCTTTTCTGCGTATGCAATAGCATCCTTGTCGAGGGCGACAGTGAGGAAGCGGATGATGCGCTCGTCACGATGATACTGGGTTTCGAGGGTGGCAACGAACTGAGAGTCGGCCTTGAACTCGATCAGGTAATAAAAACCTGTGGTCTTGTGCTGGATGGGATAAGCGAGCTGACGCAGGCCCCAATCCTCCTGGTACACAATCTCACCACCGTTGTCCGTGATGAGCTTGGTGTACTTGGCAACCGCTTCCTTCATCTGGGTGTCAGACAAAACGGGAGTTGCAATGAAAACGGTTTCGTACTGGTTAACCATTGTTTGTTAATTAATTGTTTATAAATACTTTAACTCTTTCCTTGCGCACATGGCGCCCGAAAAGGACTGCAAAGATATGCAATCTTATCCTAAAAACCAAATATTTACGGCATCTCAGGGCCACTTTTTTGACTTTTTTTCAAAAAGCGCTGAGATGCAGAAGATTGGACTTATGGAACGAAACAGGGCCGGGTTTCAAAACCGGGACTATCCGGCAGTAACTTTGTTCCTGCAAATACCTCCGTTCGATACTGATCGAATGCAACCCCTTGCACGCAGAATGCCGCCGGTTTTAACGGTTCCGACGGCATTCTTTTTACTATGTAGCTAATCCCCTACTTCTTTACCGGGACATTAGCCAGAACGGCCTTAAGATACTCCCAGGTGCGTTCTACGGAAGCGATGTTCACTTTCTCGTCCGGGCTGTGAGGGTACTTGATGGTGGGGCCTACGGAGACCATTTCCCAGTTGGGATACTTGGCACCCATGATGGCGCACTCAAGGCCGCCGTGGGTTGCCATGATCTTCATGGGCTTTCCGTATACCTTCTGGTACTGCTCCATCATGACCTTGTTCATGGGAGTGTCAAGCTTGGGAGTCCAGCCGGAATAACCGCCGGCAAATTTGATTTCATTGGCTCCTGCAAGCTCGAAGACGCAGCGTACGCGCTCAGCAAGGTCTGCCTTGGCGGTGTCAACGGCGCTCCTCATGAGGCTGTGGACGGTGATGCGGCCCTTCTCTGTTCGGACGATAGCCATATTGATGGAAGTCTCAGTGAGGCCGGGCATGGTCTGACTCATGCGGATGACGCCTGAAGGGCATGCGATCATGGCCTTTACGGCGCGAAGCATTACGCTTGTGGGAATGTAGTATGCAGCGGGTTTCTGGTCCTTCACGAACAGGACTGCGGAAGGATCGGAGTCACCGAACTCTGCCTTTACCTCTGCGAAGATGTTGTCTATCATCTTCTTGGCTGCCTTGACGTTCTCTTCCGGGAGAAGGATGGTGGCATCGGCCTCGAACGGGATGGCGTTGCGGAGGCTGCCGCCGGTGAAGTTCACCACCTTTGCTCCAAGGATCTCTATGAGAGGCAGGAGGATGCGGGCCATGACCTTATTGGCATTTGCCCTGTACAGGGAAATATCCATGCCGGAATGACCGCCCTGGAGGCCCTTGACGGTGATTTCAAGGCCTTTGCAGCCTTCCGGAGCAGCATACTTCCTGTATTTGAAGGAGGCCGATACATCCAGGCCGCCGGCGCAGCCCACGCAGAGTTCGCCCTCTTCCTCGGAGTCCAGATTGATGAGGATATCGCCCTTGAGAACGCCGGGCTTGAGGCAGTTGGCGCCGGTCATGCCGGTTTCCTCGTCATAGGTTACAAGTACTTCCACGGGGCCATGCTTTACGCTCTTGTCTTCCAGGACGGAAAGGCCCATGGCAACTCCGATACCATTATCTGCACCAAGGGTGGTGCGGTCTGCGGTTACCCATTCGCCATCAACATATGCGCTGATGGGGTCCGTGAGGAAGTTGTGTGGGGAATCGGAGGTCTTCTGCGGAACCATGTCCATATGGCCCTGGAGGATGACTCCCCTCATCTTTTCGCAGCCAGGGGTTGCGGGAACGCGGATTATGATGTTGCCGGTTTCGTCCTTGATGGTTTCAAAGCCATGGGATACGCCCCAGTTGTAAAGATACTCTATTACTTTGCCTTCGTGTTTGGAAGGACGCGGAATCTGCGTTAACTGATAGAAGTTGTTCCAGACAACCTGGGGTTTAAGATCTTTGATACTCATGATTGGTTATTTGATTGTTATTGGTTTATAGGCATTTCACTCTCCCTGCCAAGCTGGTAGACGGGCACTCTGGTTTCCACAAGCGGGTTGCCGTTCTCCAGAAGGCGCAGGCGGCATATTGCTGGAATCCTGTAATGGATGGAGCCCACTTTCTCAGTCTTCTTCCTGGCATCCGTGGGGGCGGCTTCAGTCTTTACGTCAGGAACGGAAACGGGGGTGAATTCCAGTTCGTAGGGCTTTCCCCTACCCTTGTTATCCTTGACGATGGAGCCATCGTCCATAAAATAGAAGGCGGTATACCGGTGCGTGCGCGCGGTGGCGGAAGGAAGGACCTCGAAAGTGGTCTGGAATTCAGAGGTCTCACTGTACCCGGTGAAAAGGAGCAGGTACTCCTCCTCTATCTTGGTGAGTTCCCCAAGGGCGGCTGCCATGGACTCTCCGGAGTAGTTTGCATCCGTATTGCCGATGGCTATGTTGTGCCTGTCCTTCCTGGCTGCCAGGATAATATCGGCGGCTTCCTCGGCCTTGTCCTCAAGAGTTTTGGCAACGGAGACGCTGTGCTCTACGGGATAGCGGACATCGCCCTCTTCCGTACGCACGGTCTTGTATTCGATGTTGTTCACGCTCTTGCTGGAGCCGGTGATTCCGGAGGTTCCAAACTCCGCGGCAGGGATTGGTTTGAACCGCCACTGAAGCTCCTTTGATTCCTGCAGGTCACCGAAGGAAATGAGTCCCTGCGCACTCAGGGCAAGCATGGTGCTGTTGCCGGCGGGGGCAGTATAGCGCTGCGCCCAGGGATCCGCCTCGATGTGAGGGACGATTCTTATAGCCTTGATATAAGTGGTCTTTGAATCCGATGCCGGAACGTCCAGATTCAGGAGTTCCTTGGCGAACTGGGAGTAAGGACCGGCGTGGTGAATCTCCTGCACTGCGTCCACTTCAATGGTGAAAGAGGTGAACGGAAGTGCGTACGTGGCATCCTGTGCCATCGCATACAGTGGAAGCAGCATAATTGCCGCAAAGGCTGCTAGTCTTTTCATCATTTCCATCTTTTATGTGTCCAGAGGTAGTTCCAGGGCTGTTCCCGGAGGTCTTCCTCCAGCAGTTTATAGTATGTTTTCATTATCTCAAGGGGATCCATTCCCTTTGCGTGCTCCGCAATGGGAACGAACGTCATGGTATATCCACCGTCTTCGCGTACGCGGAAACGCATGTACACCACGGACATGTCCATTTTCACGGCAAGCCCAGCGGCCGCGGTCATGGTTTTGGTATCCAGGCCCATGAACTCAACGTGCTCTGCAGGCACTTTGTGGTTGTATGGAGACTGGTCCGTAATGAACACGTAGGCCTTCTTCTTGTCCCTGTTTTCCAGCACATAACGAAGTATGTGACGGGTGTCTACATAGCCGTCAAAAGGAGTATCGGCGATAGGGGCAATCCTGTTCTTGGCCACAAAACGGTCCCAGAACTTGCTGGTAAGCGGGGCGTACGCCACACCTATCTGCTCGGGAAGTACATCGATAGGAACCGTATAGGAATATTGCCTGAACCCGGCAATGAGTTCCCAGTTGCCGGCATGGGTCTGGAGAATCATCATCTGCGGAGCACCGGCGAACATGGAATTCAGGACCTCCGGATTGGTAATTTCTACGATATGGCTATTATGAAGGCGCTTTCTTCCCCTCTCCCCTTTGCATCTTCCAAACCAGAGCATTTCACGGAAAATGTCCGCCATGTGCCTGTAGAACTTCTTGCGGATGCTTTTTAGCTCACCATAAGGCTTTTCCGGGAAACAGCGGGCAAGGTTGGTGTATACCACGTTCTCACGATAGTGGAAAACATCGCCCAGAAGCCACGCCAATATTGAAACTTTCTTTGCCATATGACTTACAAATATACAAAATTTATTATCTTTGTAAGACTTGAATTCACTAAAATCTAATAGATATGTTCAAAGGACAACCCAAAGGACTGTTTGCTCTGGCACTTGCCAACACCGGTGAGCGCTTCGGCTACTACACCATGCTGGCTATCTTCATGCTGTTCCTGCAGGCCAAATTCGGCTTCGACGGCAAGATAGCATCCCAGATTTATTCCATTTTCCTGGCTCTTGTCTATTTCATGCCCGTCGTAGGCGGCTGGCTGGCAGACAAGATTGGCTTCGGCAAGTGCGTCGTAACCGGTATCTGCGTCATGTTCGCAGGATACGCCGCCCTGTCCGTCCCCACATCGGCAGGAACCCTGGGCCTGGTTCTCATGATAGGCGCCCTTCTCCTCATCTCCGTGGGTACCGGCCTGTTCAAGGGTAACCTCCAGGTAATGGTGGGCAATCTGTATGACGATCCAAAATACAGCGCCAAGCGTGACAGCGCCTTCTCCCTCTTCTACATGGCCATCAACATCGGCGCAATGTTCGCACCTTCCGCCGCTACCGCCATCACCAACCGCTTCCTGGGCAAGGCAGGCCTCATCTACAAGGCTGATATCCCCGCCCTGGCACACCAGCTCATCGACGGCACCATCACTCCTGAGAACGCTGGCCGTCTGGCAGACCTCCAGGCAGTTATGCCCGGTGACGGCATTGCCGCAATGGATCCCGCCGCTTTCAGCGCATACTACATCGAGCACCTCTCCTCTGCATACAACATGGGCTTTGCAGTTGCCTGCATTTCCCTGATTGTCTCTATCGCAATCTACTTCGCATGCCGCAGCTGGTTCAAGCACGCAGACGTGAATGCAAAGCAGGCCGCCGCCACCAATGCTCCCGTTCAGGAACTAACTCCCAAGCAGACCAAGGAGCGCATCACCGCCCTCGTAATGGTGTTTGCAGTGGTCATCTTCTTCTGGATGGCTTTCCACCAGAACGGCCAGTCCCTCACTTGGTTCGCACGTGACTACACCCAGAGCTTTGCAACCGGCCCCGTACGCCTTGGCTTCAACATCTGGATCCTGGCACTCATCGCCGCCAGCATCTATACCTTCTTCGGCATCTTCCAGAGCGAAAAGAAGTCAGGAAAACTCATCTGCGGAGTTGTTACGGCTGCCCTCTGGTGCGGAGCATACTGGATTTATTCCGGAATGCCCAGCCCGCTTGACATACAGCCTCAGCTGTTCCAGCAGTTCAACCCGTTCTACGTGGTATTCCTCACGCCAATCTCAATGGCAATCTTCGCCGCGCTGGCAAAGAAGGACAAAGAGCCTTCAGCACCTGTAAAGATTGGTCTGGGCATGTTTGTGGCTGCCCTTGGCTACCTCATCATGATTTTCGGCTCCCTTGGCCAGGCATCTCCTTCAGAGCTCCAGGGCACCGTTTCCCCGGATCCCGTGGTTCCCATGTACCTGATTTCCACATATCTGGTTCTCACCTTCGCTGAGCTCCTTCTCAGCCCCATGGGTATCTCCTTCGTTTCCAAGGTAGCTCCTCCCAAGTACAAGGGTCTCATGATGGGTCTCTGGTTTGCCTCCACCGCAGTGGGCAACTACCTCAGCTCCATCCCCGGCCTCCTCTGGAACGCAGTTCCGCTCTGGGCCAACTGGGCTATTCTCATGGCACTCTGCGTCATTGCCGGCATCATCATGTTCGCAATGATGAAGAGGATAAATGAAGCAACCGCTGCATAATTGCCGCGTCTTTACATCATATCAGGCTGCAACGGCTCCGGGAAAACTACAGCGTCATATGCGCTGCTCCCGGAGCTGCTTGATTGCAGCGAGTTCGTGAACTCCGACGAGTTCGCAAAGCACATCTCGCCATTTGCACCGGAGGGGGCGTCCATCACGGCCAGCCGCCTCATGCTCCGCAAGGTAAACTACCTTTTCGAGCGCAGGGAAGATTTCTGCATAGAGACCACACTTGCAACCCGCTCCCTCCTGAAAATGGTGCGTAACGCCCAGCAAAAGGGCTATTACGTTACAGTGCTTTATTTCTGGCTCAATTCACCGGACCTTGCTGTGGAGAGGGTCGCAAACAGGGTTCGCGCCGGCGGCCACGACATCCCTGAAGAAACCATCCGCCGCCGATACAAAGTGGGACTGAACTATCTGTTCCGCAATTACATGCAGGAGTGCGACAAATGGATCCTGGCAGACAATTCGGACCCTCCGTTCCAGATTATTGCGGAAGGGTCAAAGAAGGGTCTCATGATCCGTGACATGGAAAAATACAATGCAATAAGAAGCCTTGTATCGGAAAGCGAGGACCTTCCTCAGCGCTCCTTGGAAAACATAGCAGAATCCATAGTCCAGGAAATGGCAAAGGCTCCCCTGGCGCACGACGGCGTCCCATTTGCTCCTGAAACCGGCAATGATATACAGTAAGAACTACTATCTGGACATTTTCAAAGTAAATGTTTCGGCACTGGACAGCCTCATATCCACGGGCCTTTCAGGCGGCGGAAGCTACTGCGACCTCTTCTTCGAAAACACCACCTACGGAAGCCTGCTCCTACGTGACGGAGCTGTCACTTCCGGCGGTTCGCATATAGACTTTGGCGTAGGAATCCGCGTCCTCAGCGGTGAAAAGACCGGCTACGCATACTCTGAAAGCACTTCCATTGACGATATGCTCGCGTGCGCCCGCAGCGCGGCTCAGATTGCGGACTCATCGTCCCCGGTGAGCCCGTACGGCACGCCTAACCCCAGCCGCGGGGAACCCAATCCCCATGCGGACAGGTATCCCATGGAAAAACCCTGGAGAGACTGCTCCATGAAGGGCTTCCTCCCCTTCCTCACGCTTCTGGAAAGCAAAGTCCGCGGGAAAGACGGCCGTATAGTGAAAGTAATGGCATCGCTGGCCTTCCAGGTGACCGACGTCCTAATGTACAACTCCTCCCGGGAGCTCAAGTGGGACACCCGTCCAATGGGAAGCGTCTCCGTAACCGCCGTGTTCACGCAGGACGGCAAGGTAGAGAACAAATCCACCTCCCGCAGCTTCAGAACCGGTGCGGAAATGCTCACAGAGGCCCTTGCTGAAGAGATTTCTGCCGATGTTGTCTCCGGCATCGACGCCCGCTTCCAGGCCATCCGTCCCAAGGGCGGCAAAATGCCCGTAGTAATGGGCGCAGGCGCCTCCGGAATCCTCCTCCACGAAGCCATGGGCCACGCCTTCGAGGCCGATTTCAACCGCAAAGGCACCTCCATCTTCTCTGACAAAATGGGGCAGCGCATCTGCCCGGCCGGCATCAACATCATAGACGACGGCACCATCCCCGGCAACCGCGGCTCCCTCAATTATGACGATGAAGGCGTCCCCGGCCAGAAGACCTATATGGTGGAGGACGGCGTCCTTACATCGTACCTGCACGACCGCATCTCCGCCGCCCACTACGGCGTAAAACCCACCGGCAACGGCCGCCGGGAAAGCTTCCGCTATGCCCCCATCCCCCGTATGCGAGCAACCTATATGGAAAGCGGTACTGCCAAGGCTTCTGACCTTATTGCAAGCGTAAAGAAAGGCGTTTTCGTGGACGAGTTCTCCAACGGCCAGGTCAAGATAGGCGAAGGAGATTTCACCTTCTTCGTGAAGTCTGGTTTCCTCATTGAAAACGGCCGGCTCACGGCACCCGTGAAGGACATAAATATCATTGGAAACGGCCCCCAGGCCCTTGCAGACATTGTTGGTGTAGCCGATGACCTTGCCATCGACCCCGGCGCCTGGACCTGCGGAAAGGAGCAGAGCGCCCCGGTCTCCTGCGGCATCCCCACGGTGCTTGTCAAATCTCTTACGGTAGGAGGAGAATAGTATGAGACTGGATTCCAAAGAGATAGAACTGGCAAAGTATTGCCTGGAATTCGCCCTTCGGGAAGGCGCGGAAAAAGTGCGCATAACCCTTACCAAAAGCCTCCTGAACCTTGTAGGAGTGCTAAACGGTGAGGTGGACAAGGTGTCACACGCACTTGACAGAAGCATGCAGATCAATCTGTTTGTGGACGGAAGGTACGGTACTTTCTCATCCAACAGGATGGAAAAGGATGGTCTTGAAGCATTTATTAAGGAAGCTATATCAACCGTAAGGATGCTTGAGAAGGACGCCTTCCGGGACCTCCCTGCCCCGGAGCGGCAGGCAAAGAACGCCATGGATGGCCGTGAACTAGATCTTTATGACCCAGAGTATGAAAACATGACTGCGGAAAAGCGCCGAGCCATGGCCCTTGGTTCCAGCAGGTTCAGCAAGGAACTCATTTCAGAGGAAGGAGAATACTCCGACAGCCTTTTTGACAGCGTTACAATAGACTCCAACGGCCTTTTTGCCCGCCACACGGAAACATCCTTCGAGATAGGTTATGAGGTTACTGTGGAGGATAAGAAGGGCAACCGCTATTCCGGCTACTGGTGGGATGCCACGCCGCGTCTGAAGGACCTTAAGATTGACACTTGCTCAGCAACAGCTATTGAGCGTGCAAAGGCCCAGATAGGCCCCAAAGCCATAAAGAGCGGGAAATACACTGTTGTCATCGACAGTGAATGCGCGTCAAAGGTGCTCACCCCAGTGTTTAATGCCCTTGGAGGCTTCTCGCTTCAGCAGAAGAACTCCTTTATGGACGGGACAATCGGCAAAAAGATATTCCCGGAAAACCTTACAATAATGGACCTCCCCCACTCCAAAGGGGAAACCGGTTCCCGCCTGTTCGACAGCGAGGGCGTTGCCACAAAGGAAACGCCCATTATTGAAAAGGGTATCGTCAAGGAATACTTCTTGAACACCTACATCGCCGCAAAAATGGGCATGGAACCCACCGTGGAAGATGCCACAAGGGTTAAGGTGCTCCCTGCCGGCGGATGCAAGACAAGGGACGATATCCTGGCAAAGGTTCAGGACTGCATACTTGTAACCGGTTTCAACGGAGGCAACTCAAACTCCGCCACGGGCAATTTCTCATATGGAATAGAAGGATTCCTTGTGAAAGGCGGCAAGATTACATATCCAGTAAAAGAAGCTCTTATGACGGGAGATTTCCTAACTCTCTGGAATAATCTTATCTTTGCAGCGGAAGATGCAAGACTTTGCATGTCCAAACTCATTCCAAGCATAGCTTTTGCAGGAGTTGATATTAGCGCATGAGAACCGCGGTAGTCATACTGAATTACAACACGAAGGAATATCTCCGGAAGTTCCTTCCGGGGCTCATTGCGTCCACGGAAGGCCTTGATGCACAGGTAATTGTTGCCGATAATGCGTCCAAGGACGGCTCCGTGGAAATGATGAAGGAAGAGTTCCCTTCAGTTCCGCTAATTGTCCTTGAAGAGAATTACGGCTTCACAGGCGGCTACAACAGGGCTCTGAAGGGTCTTGACGCAGAGTTCTATGTGCTGATCAACTCAGATATTGAGGTCCCCCAGGACTGGCTCAAGCCGCTCCTGGCCTGGATGGACAGCCATCCGGACTGCGGCGCCTGCGGTCCAAAACTCATATCTTATAACGACCGCACTTCATTTGAGTATGCAGGAGCCGCAGGCGGCTATGTAGACCGCTACGGCTATCCTTTCTGCCGCGGCCGCATGCTTCAGAAACTGGAAAAGGACAACGGCCAGTACAATACTCCGGAGAACGTTCTCTGGTGCAGCGGTGCGTGCCTTATGGTTCGCAGCAGCGTCTGGAATGCTCTTGGAGGCCTCGACGACAGGTTCTTCGCCCACATGGAAGAAATCGACCTCTGCTGGAGGATGCAACTCGCCGGCTGGAAGGTCACAAACGTACCGGAATCGGAAGTCTACCACATTGGCGGCGGCACCCTCCCCAACGAGTCCCCTTTCAAGCTGAGGCTCAATTTCCGCAATAATCTCCTACTCCTGGAAAACAATCTTCCGGCTACCTTTGCCGCCCAGGGCTCAAAGCACCCCAAATGCCGCACCCGCCGCCGCATCCTTGTCCGTATGCTCCTTGACGGCTGCTCCGCCCTTGTCTACCTCCTCAAAGGCAAATGGAGCTTCTTCAAAGCCGTTGTAACCGCCCACAAAGAATACCGGCAGCTCCGGACCCCGGGTGTCATCCCAAGTAATCCCAAACTGCCGTCCGGTCTCTACAACGGCTGGATAGTCCCTAAAGGGTTGTTTTAAGGCCTTATACCATAAAGATACGCTACCAGCGCCAGTTTGCCCCTCATGGTTTCACGAGGGGTAAATTCGCCGTTAACCCAGAAGTAGCGCTGGTTGAAGTA